>JBMLQZ010000345.1:0-4455 GCA_049241285.1 Chitinophagaceae bacterium
GTGTATACGTATCAGATATTGTTGTTGCAAAAGGTATATCAGAATTTAGAAATAAATTTTTAACAACAGGCAAATTTTCAAGTTCAAGAATTGTATTTGATGTAAATGAAGCTACTATAAAACCTACATCACATGGAATTTTAAAAGAGATAGCAACAGTAATCAATCAAACCGATTCAATTAAAGTAATGATTGTTGGTCATACCGATAACGATGGTAGTAGCGACCTTAATTTAATACTTTCTAAAAAAAGAAGTGAAGCTGTAAAAAATTATTTAGTAAACGCATTGGGCGTTTCAGCAAGCAAAATATTAACTGATGGTAAAGGGGCTTCTGAACCAATAACAAACAACGCTAGTAGTGAATCTAAAGCTCAAAATAGAAGGGTAGAATTTATTAAACTGTAAAATTAAATTGTATGAAAAAAATTATGGTATCTGCCGCTTTATTAATAGGCTTATTAAATATTGTAGCATTTAAAAAAACACAGGAACACATAGATGATGCTTTAAAAATGATGGGCATATCTAAAGAAGAAGCGAATATGCTAATGAAAGAAAATTTATTGTATTCATCGCTAGCTACACCAAATATTTCTAACTATAAAAACATTGCAAACAACAATATAGCTGCATTGGTAAAAGATTTGGGTAATTATATGAAAACATATTTCAAGTCAAAAGAAGTAGAAACAGCCTATCAAGATTATCGAAAAAGTATTATGCCAGGTAAGCAAGAGGGTATAGATGTAAAGGCAAGAATTGAAGAAATAAAAAATGATTTGAAAAAAACACAAGAAGATAAAAAAGTAGCTTCAGCAGAATTAAAAAAATTGTATGAAGCAACTATTGAAATGCTAGAAAAGCAATTAACAATCTTACAAAATCCCAATCATCCAGAATATGCAATGTATGCAGGAATTGTAACACTTACACCAGAAGAAAAAGAAGTAATTAATCTTGAAATAAAAGAATTCAATAAATCTTATCCAGAAAACATTCAACAATACATCAAAATAAAACTAAATGAATTTTTAATACTTACATCAGATATAGACTTCAATGCAAAACTGATAGAGAAAAATGGAAAGCTACGATTCGAAAATCCAGTATTTGAATCAAAAGACAATCAATGGAAAAAATGTTTTAGAGCAGGTAAGGAAACAATTACTACTGCTAGAGCATTTGCACAACAATGGATAAAAGAACTTAATTAAACACCAACAATACAAACATGAAAAAAACAATTTTATCAATCGGCATTTTATTTTCTGCCTCCTATGCAATTATCGCTTGTTCAAACAGTGTAAACAAGAAAGATGAACAAACCATTATATCAAACGACTCGCTTATAAGCAAAGGTGCTTACTTAGTAAATATAGCAGGTTGTGGTGATTGTCATTCACCAAAAATTATGACAGAGTTTGGTCCAGTAGCTGATAGTACAAGATTATTTTCAGGGCATAGATCTACTGTAAAAACACCAGATATTAGTAAAGACGCATTTAAAAAAGGTTGGGTGCTGTTTAATGATGAAAGTACAATCTTAGCTACAGGTGGCTTTATTAGTTATTCTGCCAATATTACTTCCGATGAAACAGGCATAGGAAATTGGAGCTTTGAACAATTTAAAACTGCTATGACTAAGGGTAAATGGAAAGGCTTAGAAAATAGTAGAAACTTATTTCCTCCAATGCCTTGGATGAATTATCAGCATATGAAAGAAGAAGATTTAAAGGCCATTTTTGCTTTTTTAAAATCAACAAAACCCGTTGATAATATAGTGCCTGTATCAACTTTACTAGAAACCAAATAAACAACTTACGTTAATAAAAAACGGTACTACTTAAAATGTAGTACCGTTTTTTTAAAGTATTTCGAGAAGCTTTATAACCATAGTTATTTCAATTTACTGCTTCATAAATTTCTTTGTTTGAATAGTAGTGTTATTTTCTAAACTTAAGAAATACATTCCCTTCGATAGTTCATTCAAATCTATTGTTACAGACTTTGCTCCATCTGCCAGTTGAATTGTTTTATATACTTGCCCATTAACATTGATAATTTTAATTCTAGCATTTTTTATTACGGCATTAAATTGAGCATTCAATAGCCCATTGGTTACCAAAGAGTTAATTTGTAACTCATTATGCATTTGCTTATAAGTATCTACTAAAATATTACTGTAAGTATAACTACCATCTTTATCAACCATTTTTAATCTGTAGTAATTGGTGGTATTTAATGTTGATGGCCTATGAACATAATTATATTGATAGGCTGTAATTGCATGCTTTCCGTTTACTACAGCAATTGATTGAAAGCTCAATCTATCAGTACTATGTTCAACTTCAAAATGACTAAATGCTGATTCGTTAATAGTTTGCCATTGTAGCTTTACTTCTGCACCATTTCTTTTTAATTTAAAATTAGATAAGGTAACTGGTAATAAGCTCACATTTACAATATTGTCTTCTGCAAAACTGCCTCTTAAAGTAAAATCTGGCTCTACATCTACAGTACCATTTCCTATTAAAAAAGAAGCATTAGCAGCAGTAGCCTCGTATGGGACAATTCGAATAGTAACAGTACTAGTTGATGGAATATTTTGTAATCCTCTAACCTTTGATAAATCAATTGGGCCCAAACTAAAGTTACCTGTTACTGTTGGAATATTATTTATTGTATCTGCAAAAACCCATCCATTATTATCTATCTGAAAATCTATTTCGAGTTTCGTAGGACCGGTATTGTTTTTACGAATCATGAATTTATCAATAGAGTGAATGTTTAAAGATTTATTGTTTTTAGATTTTATTTTAAAGGTTAAAAATCTATTTGTTGATTCTGCATTTGCTACAGTAGTAGTAGTAAAATCATTAGCACCCCAATATCCGTTTGAGGCTGCTGTTGTAGGTACATCTACCCCACTTCCTCTTCTAAAAGGTTGTGTAATTTCTATGTTGTTATTTACCCATTTTGGTGAAAAGTTAGTAGAATCTCTGCCACCTTGTAAGTAACCAGAAGTTTCCCAAGTAGCTAATAAAGTATCTGCATATGCAGTTCTTGTATCATAAAGATTATTAGGATACGCATCTACAGAAGCATGGTTTGACCAAATTTGCCCACCTGTAGTAAGAGCACCAGCATTACCACCACCTGATGGCAAATCGTTACCAAAAAAATAGGTATATCGTTCAACTCTTGGATCTTGATCTAACCAAGGAAGAGCTAGTTGCATAAATGCATGATGAATTGCAGGAGATCTGTATTCATTAGCATTAAATTCAGTAATCCAAATAGGCTTATGATGTTTATTATAGGCTCTTGTGATTGAACTTTTTAATCTATTTAAAATTGAATTTGCAGAAGAATCGGCATTTGAAAACCAACCACCCCAATCATACCAATGCATTCCAATAAAATCTACATTCAAATTGTTGGTATCTGCTTTTCTTGCAAACGTATCTAAGTAATATAATTCACCATTTTCTTTACATGAAGGCGATCCTGTTCTGTAACCAGATGCAAGCATATTTTTATAGTAAACAATTGCCGTATCAATAGGCACTTTAGACTGTCCGTTTGGTTCAGGTTCGTTAAATGCTAAAAAATGAGTTAGTTTGTCTTTATTCGTAATCATGGTTAGGTTAGATGGAGAAGCATGACCTTTACTCCATGCCATTGGTACAAATTCTCTATCGTTAATGGTACTATCTAACATTCCCCAATCATAAAACCAAGTAGATTTTAATGCGGCAATTTTTCCATTATCACTATCAGAAGCTCCTTTTTTCCTAACTGGTGTATTGGGCAATTTTAATACTCGAATAAAAGAAACTTTATTCTGTAATTGCAAAGAAAGATTTACGTTAAGATTGCTTTTTGTAGCCATATAACTATAACGTTCACCCGTTCCATCTGCATTTTCTGCAAGTGTTGCCATAAATCCTTCACTAAGTGTTATGGATTTTATTGTATTATTTAATCCATTAGGAATTGCATTGTCTTTATAAATAGTTCTAACAACACAAGTACCTGAACTTCCTTGTAAATTCAATTCAGGATAAATGATTAATTGACAAAATGATGCTTGTACAGCAAGGCAAAAAAAACAGAGTAGAAAATTTTGTTTCATTTGGCAAAACTTGAAGTTGAATAACATAAAAATTTTACGGTTACGCTCCTACTTACGAGAGCATTGATGTAAAAGTTTCCGTAAATATACAATTTCAAACGTTTGAATTAGTTATTTTGAAACTTAGCTATCAAAAAAAATAACAACCTCTGGTTGTATTTAAAAAAAATCGTCGTTCCACGATTTTAATAATATTGAAATAAAGTAAAAAAGTACTATTTCTTAAATGCATAAAGCACCTGCACCAAACCTTTTTCAAATTGTTTAACATACAAAAACCTGAGTACATTTAAATGCATTCTTTCATTAAACAAATGA
>JBMLQZ010000346.1:0-1666 GCA_049241285.1 Chitinophagaceae bacterium
AAGCAGCAACTGGCATTACAGAACAATTGGTAGAATTGGGTTTTGAAAGCGATAGACTAAAAACGGGAACACCGCCTAGAATAGATGGTAGAAGTTTAGATTATTCTAAAATGGAAGAACAACAAGGTGATGATCACATTGTAGGATTTTCATTTTTAGAGACAGAAAAAATAAAACCAGCACAACAAAGAAGCTGTCATATAACTTATACAAGTCCAGAAGTTCATGAAATATTAAAAACAGGTTTCGACAGAAGTCCCATGTTTCAAGGAAGAATTGAAGGAAGAGGTCCAAGATATTGTCCTAGTATTGAAGATAAAATCAATCGTTTTGCCGATAGAGACCGTCATCAATTGTTTGTAGAACCAGAAGGATGGAATACTTACGAAATATATGTAAATGGATTTTCTACTTCTTTACCAGAAGATGTTCAGGTAAAAGCACTAAAAACAGTTCCAGGTTTTGAAAACTGTAGATTCTTTCGTCCAGGCTATGCTATTGAATACGATTATTTTCCACCAACACAATTAAAATATTCTTTAGAAACCAAACAAATTCAAAACTTGTTTTTTGCTGGACAAATCAATGGCACAACAGGATATGAAGAAGCGGCTTGTCAAGGTTTAATGGCAGGAATGAATGCACACTTAAAAGCAAAAGATTTACCTCCATTTATCTTAAAAAGAAGTGATGCTTATATTGGTGTACTTATCGATGATTTAATTAGCAAAGGAACCGATGAACCCTATAGAATGTTTACAAGCCGTGCAGAATATAGAACATTGTTACGCCAAGATAATGCCGATTTACGCTTAACCGAAATGAGCTATAATCTAGGATTTGCTTCTCAAGAAAGAATGGATAAAGTAACCGATAAACGAAATGGTGTAGAAAAAGTAAAAGAAATATTGGCCAATTTTAACGTAGAGGCAGATGAAATTAATCCCTATTTCACAGAAATTCAGTCTACCTCAATTACCGATAAACAAAGAGCCAATAAAATTATACTTCGTCCAAATGTTGCTTTAACCGATATGTTGGGTGCTGTTCCTCGTTTAGCAGAACAACTAAAAGCATACAATAGAGAAACCATAGAACAAGCAGAAATTCAAATAAAATACGAACGTTACATTGAAAAAGAGCATGAAATTGTTGCTAAGATGAGTCAACTAGAAAATATGTTGATTCCAGATAATTTAGATTTCGATAAAGTACATGCACTTTCAAGCGAAGCGTTACAAAAGTTTAAAAAAATTCGACCAACCACACTAGGTCAAGCAAGCAGAATAAGCGGTGTAAACCCAAGTGATGTACAAATATTAATGGTATATATGGGAAGATAATCAATCGTCTTCTTCCCTATCAAAAAGCCGTTTATCAAATTAAATGATAAACGGCTTTTTACATTCTACACAATCACTAACTTACAACCTCTCCAAACAAAGAAAACTAACTGAATATGCGAAAATTAAAGCTTTTGCTTTTGGGTACAGTATTTACCTATTTTGTAAACGCCCAAGAAACGTTTCCTGTTAATGGTGTGGCAGATAAAAGAGATGGTTGCTACGCTTTTACTAATGCAACTATTGTACAATCTGCAAATAGTATGTTGCAAAAGGCAACATTAGTAATTAAAAATGGAAAAATTGTAAGTGTAGGTGTTGGT
>JBMLQZ010000347.1:0-4463 GCA_049241285.1 Chitinophagaceae bacterium
ATGAAAATTTTTATTTTGATTATCAGCTATTTGTTTACAGCAACATTGCTAAATGCACAAGCAACAAAAACGTTTTATTCTTTAACAGATACATCTCAATTACGGGCATTGAATGTTACTATGAGTATAGATGTATTTAAAAGTAAAAAATCACTTAAAGTAGTTGATATTAATCCCAATAACAATACCGAATTGCGATTTATAAAATTAGCAGATACATCATTTCATAATGGTATTATTGAAGTTGAATTGGCTGGTGAACCCATGAAAGCTGCATTTGAAAGTGCAAGGGGTTTTGTGGGAATAGCGTTTCGGTTGAATAATTCTAATGAAAAATTTGAATGTATTTATTTGCGGCCAACAAATGGTAGAGCGTTAGATCAAGTTAGAAGAAACCATTCTGTGCAGTACATTTCATATCCCAACTTTCCTTGGCAAAAGTTACGAAAAGAGTTTCCTGAAAAATACGAAACCTATGTTGATTTAGAAGCTGGTGCATGGACCAAACTAAAAATAGAAGTTAAAGACAGTATAGCAAAATTGTTTGTTCATGGTTCAATTCAACCCACCTTAATTGTGTCTGATTTAAAACATGGTGAACAGTTAAAAGGAGCTATTGGTTTGTGGATTGGACCAGGTACAGAAGCTCATTTTCGAAAGCTAGTAATTACAAAATTTGATTAAGCAAATTCAAGCTTTACTATTTTTTTTAAGGAATTGAAAATGCCTACTAATTGAATATATATAAGCGAAGAGAATAAATACCTGCTATTATACATCAATAGTTTCAGCAAATTATCTAATAGCATTTCCTGTAAGTTTATCTAGTAAATGATAAAAGGGAATTAATTCATGGAACAGATTAGGCAATATTTTGAACAGATATGTACACTTAGTAATAAAGATTGGGAATTGTTTTCCTCTAAACTTGATAAGCAACTATTACCAAAAAAACACTTGCTACTAAAACAAGGGCAAACAGAAAACTATCTCTCATTTGTTGAAAAAGGAACCATACGTTTTTTTATTCCAAACGAAGAAAATGATGTTACGTTTGCCTTTGCCTTTGCTGGAAATTTTGCCAGTTCCTACGACTCATTCTTAACACAAAACCCCACTACTTATTGTGTAGAAACATTAAGCGAAACAATTCTATGGCGTATTTCGTATGCCAACTTACAACAAATCTATAATGATACCGAAGTAGGAAATAGAATAGGCAGATTTGCATCGGAAGAATTATTTCTAAAAAAATCTAAACGAGAGTTATCCTTATTAACGCATACTGCTGAGCAACGATATTTGAATTTATTTAAAGAGCAAGCACATGTATTACAACTAATTCCTTTAAAATATATAGCCTCCTATATTGGCATTACACCACAAGCATTAAGTAGAATAAGAAAGCGAATTTCTTAACCCAGGTTCATTTTTTGAAACTAAGTTGGCTGATAATTTTGTAACTCATTAAATACGCTACAATATGCATTTTGGTAAAAGAATTTTATTCAGTTTAAGTATCATGGTATTTCTTACTTTAAAAGCAAATAGTCAAGAAGTAAAGCACACCATTAACATTACCAACTTACAAAATGTAAAAGGTAATTTATACATAGGTTGGTATAAAGAGGCGAATACTTTTCGTATAAATGACAAAGCCATTTATCGAGAGAAAGTAGTGGTAAACAATCAAAAAGAAGTGAATGTTGTATTTAAAAATATTCCTAAAGGAAAGTATGCAATAGCTGTTTTTGTAGATGAAAACGACAATTATAAACTTGATAAAAATGTATTTGGCATTCCGAAAGAAAAGTATGGGTTTTCTAATAATGTGTTGCCTTCATTAAGGCCTGCCACTTTTGATGAATCTGTTTTTGAATTGTATGACAAAGAAGCCCTAATAACTATCAAATTAAAATAACTAGCATGAAACCGTTAATTGTTTTAGTAAGTGTTTTTTCAATTGCTCTAGTACTAATAAAAGTAACAACTCAAGCTTATAATCTTCAGCTATCAGCAAGAATTGCTATGTGTGCTATGCTATTTTTTACAGCTATAGGTCATTTTGTATTTACCAAAGGAATGACAATGATGGTGCCTGCAATTATTCCTTATAAAACAACTATTGTTTATGCAACAGGCGTATTAGAAATTTTATTAGGAGTGAGTTTATTAATACCAACAGTAAGTGCTTGTGCAGGATGGCTACTAATTTTCTTCTTGATATTACTATTGCCTGCAAATATTTATGCAGCTATGCAGCAGGTAGATTATCAGAAGGCAACGTTAACAGGACCAGGCTTAACCTATTTATGGTTTAGAATTCCATTGCAAATAGTTTTTATTGTTTGGGTATATCTTTCAGCCGTAACAAAATAAAAATGATTACACATAATAATGTTATTCTCATTACTGGTGGAACAGCAGGTATTGGACTTGAATTAGTAAAGCAATTTTATTTACTTGAAAATAAAATTATTGTAGCATCCCGTAATCAAACGAATTTAATGGAGTTGAAGAAAGTGTTTCCTGCTCTTGAAACGTTGGTTTGTAATTTAAGTGATGATGCTTCGGTTAAACGTCTTATTAATACATGTATTCAAGAGTATTCAAACATCAACATATTGATAAATAATGCAGGTGTACAATATAACTATACATGGTTAGAAGAAAAGGAAGGTTACGCTAAAATAGATGAAGAAATTAGAATAAATTTTATAAGCCCAATGCAAATAATTCATGGGTTTCTTCCAATATTAATAAGTAAGCAAAATGCAGCAATAATAAATGTTTCATCAGGTTTAGCTTTTGCACCCAAAAAATCAGCGCCTATTTATTGTGCCACAAAAGCAGCCATGCACAACGCCACCAAAGCATTGCGTTATCAATTAGAAAATTCTCCAATTAAAGTGTTTGAGATTATTCCACCACTTGTTGATACAGCTATGACTAAAGGACGTGGAAAAGGAAAAATATCACCTAAAGAATTGGTTGATGAGTTTATGATAAATTTTAAAAAAGATGTTTTTGAAAGCAATATTGGAAAAACAAAATTATTAAGGCTTATTCAACGCATTTCTCCAAAACTTGCAGATGGCATTTTAAAGAATGGATAATCATGTTAAGCCGGTTCTTTTAATACCAGTTATTGCTTTTTTATTGTAAAAGATGATTGATTAACTACTACCTGCTTGCAATTTTGTATGTATTTATAGTTCAAGTGTTCAATTATATTCACTTAATATTCATTAAAGTTGTCTGTATTAATATCATTGATACTATGCCTTTCTTTAATCGAAAGTAAACGGTATAGTTTATTTGATATTGTGTGTTATTATTCAAAAACTCACTTTCATTTATTCTCTTTTTTCCTGCATTTAAAAGCTTTTTTCCTACACTAATTTTTTAATGGTTGCATGCACTATTACAGTTAAATAGTTTCGCTTTATAAACCAATCTATTAAAATAATTAAATGTATTATGAACAAAGAATTAGCTTTTTTAAGAACATTTGCAATAGTAACTGTAGTTGGTATTTTCTTTATTGCAACAACTGCTTTTAACAAAAATGAACGTGTAAAATTTAATGAAATTGATGTAGAAAGAATCAATATTGTAGAGAAAGATGGTACAGTAAAAATGATTCTTACCAACGTTGGTCGTTTTCCAAATGGTAAAGAAAAAATAAATAAGTTGCCAACCAATGAAGAGCGTAAAAAGCGTTCTGGAATGTTATTTTTTAATGAAGATGGAATTGAATGTGGGGGCTTTATTTATGATGGAAAAAAAATGCCTAATGGACATAATGCTGGTTTATCATTAACATACGATCAGTACGATGGTGATCAAGTAATGCAATTACTTACACAAGATTATAAAGAAGGTGCCAATAGATTTGTTTCTAGTGGTTTAATGTTCAATGATAGACCATCAAACGAATCACAACAAAAAATGGCAGGTCTTATGAAGGAGTTAGATGAGTTAGGTAAAAAAGATCCAAAAGCTGCTGATGCAAAATACCAAGAGTATGTTAAACAAGGTTTACTAGGTGGAGCTCCTCGCTTAATGCTTGGAAAATCTAGAAGTGAAAATAATGGTCTATTTTTATTTGATGATAAAGGAATGCCAAAGGCAATGTTTTATGTAGATAAACAAAACAATGCAAAGCTTGATTTCTTTGATGAGAAAGGCAATATAATTGCTTCTTTTCCAGAAAAAAAACCGTAATACCGAGCTTCATTTCATCAATAGTCTAGTGTAAAAAGCTAGACTATTGATGCATTGTAGATTAATACTGATAATAAAGAAATGTTACAAAGAATCAAGGCTAATAAATACTTTCTTCTTTTTTTATTAGTATTTGCTTATGCAAAATCAATACTTACTAGAATATTAATTCGAGATGAATTAACAGTTTATTCATTTACACCAGATGCAGCTATTGCAACATTAATATCAGTTGC
>JBMLQZ010000347.1:4563-8312 GCA_049241285.1 Chitinophagaceae bacterium
GGTAGCTTTTTTTTAGTTTTTTATTATTATAAAAAAAATGCTAAACAGCAAGCACAATTAGCTGTATATCATCAATCTTTATACGAGAGTAGAATTACGCAACTTAAAGCACAATTCAATCCACATTTTTTATTTAATAACTTAAATGTATTAGATCAATTAATTTATGAGGATAAACATATTGCATCATCATTCTTACATCAATTTTCTGAATTATACCGTTATGTATTACATGCAACATCGGTTTCCTTTGTGGCTATTGAAGAAGAAATTGCTTTTGCACAACTGTATTTTAAACTCATACAATACAAATATGGTAATGCCTTTCAATTACATATTCAATCAATAAATACTAATGGATTTGTTGTTCCCTTAACTATTCAATCATTAATTGAAAATGCCATTAAACACAATTTAGCTTCAGAAGCAAATCCAATAATTATTCAAATTAATATTGATCAAGAAATTATTATTACCAACAATAGAGTTGCTAGAAGATTGCAACTGAATGAGTCAGGAAAGGCATTAAACAATTTAAAAGAGCAATATTTGTTATTGACGAATACTGAAATAAAGATAATTGCAACAGATACAGCATTCTCTGTAATTATTCCTAAAATTGCTATGCCAAAAAGTGTATGAAAAAATTACTAATTATAGAAGATGAAATTCCTGCAAGGCAAAAATTAAAAAGGTTTATTCAAGAGTTGAATATTCCAATTATCATTGTTGCAGAAATAGGGAGTGTAGATGCTGCCGTTGCTTTTTTGCAACAAACAAAAGTTGATGTAATTATTTCTGATATTGAATTGCAAGATGGCAATGTGTTTGAAGTGTACGAAAAAGTAAACGTTAATTGTCCCATAATTTTTACTACAGCATATAATCAATTTTGGATGAATGCATTTGAAACTAATGGAATTGATTATTTACTTAAACCATTTTCGCAAGAACGTTTTCAAAAGGCTTGGGATAAGCTACTGTTATTGCAACAAGATGTTATTAATAATAACGAATTGTATCAACATGTATCAAAGTTGATACAAATGAATATAGTTGAGAGAAATTATAAGAAACAGTTTACCATACATACACATAAGGGTATTCATTTTTTAGAAATTTCTGATATTGTTTTTTTTGAGGCTTCTGAAGGTGTTGTTTTTGCTTTTGATGTTTGGAATAAAAAGCATGTATTAAATTATGCAACCCTTAAAGAAGTAGAACAGGTTGTGCATCCAACTGCTTTTTTTAGAATTAATAGAAGTGAGTTAATTCATAAAATGCATATTGAAAAAATTGAGCGTAGTTCTAAAAATTATTTATCTGTTAGAATGAAAGGATATCATCAAATGCTCATAAGTAGTCAAAGCAATACTGCTGCTTTAAGAGATTGGATTGATGCTTAATAATTGTGGTTTCAATAACTTTCTTTTCTTTCATTCAAAACATTCTTTGGTAACCATTTTTTGCCGTTAATCTATTTTCTGAATTGTACAAATATCTTTTAAGGTTACATTGTATTATAAACCCAAAATAATCATAATGAAAAAGAAACTTATTCTAGTAGTATCTTTTATAGTTACTACTATTGGCTTATCAGCACAATTTGCTGATTCATTAAAAACGCAGTTACTAAGAGATTGGAAAAGATCGAAAGAGTATACACAAGAATATTTAAATGCTATGCCTGCTGACAAATACAGTTATAAACCACAAGACAGTATACGATCATTTGCACAGCAAATGATTCATATGGCTCAAGGAACTGTAAATATTATGGCAACAGCTACTGGTGCTAAAGTTCCAGCTGTAATAGCTAGACAAAACTTAGAAAATACAGCCTCTGTATTAAGTAAAGATTCTGTTACTTATATGGTAAACTTAAGCTACGATTTTGCTATTGAAGCACTTGAAAGTTTTGATATGTTAAAAAGTGTAGAAGCAGTTAAACGAGGAAGATTTAATGTAACAAGATTAGGTTGGATGTTGAAGGCGTATGAACACCAAGCACATCATAGAGGGCAAACAACCATATACATTCGTACTGTTGGTATTAAACCGCCTAATGAAAAATTATTCGACTAACATATCTGCATTCTAATATAGATTTATACTAAGCCAGTATAAACTCAATTATGTTGGCTTATTCTTTTGTTAATATTAGTTTAGTTATTATAAAGCATATTAATTTGCATCAATTCCAAAATACATCACTCTATTTTATGCGTATTTTTTCAAAAACTATTGCTTTTATTGTAATCTTCATTTTTTCTATTGCTGCAATGGCTCAAGAATCTAATGTTGGTAAAGAAAAAGTTTTGTATGAAACACCTTCTCTTGTAATTAAGCAAATTGCTCCTAATGCATTTATGCATATATCATACAAGCAAACACAAGATTTTGGCTATGTAGCTTGTAATGGCTTAATAGTTAGAGATGCTAGTGAAGTAGTTATTTTTGATACGCCCACTAACGATTCTACAGCTACTGAATTAATCAATTGGATTTCACAAAAACTTAAGTGTAGAATAAATGCCATTGTTCCTACGCATTTTCATGATGATTGTTTAGGTGGATTGAAAGCCTTTCATCAAGTCAATATTCCTTCTTATGCTAATGCTAAAACCATACAGTTTGCAAAAGCTAATAAATATGAGGCACCTAACAATGGGTTTACAACTACCATTACTTTAAAAGTAGGTAATAAAAAAGCAACCGTAACTTTTTTGGGCGAAGGACATACAAAAGATAATGTAGTAGGTTATTTTCCTAGTGAAAACATATTGTTTGGTGGTTGTTTAATAAAAGCTTTAGATGCAAGTAAAGGTTATGTAGGCGATGCTAATGTAAATGAATGGTCTGCAACGGTTCAAAAGGTTAAGAACGCATTTCCTAAAGTACAAATAGTTGTTCCTGGTCATGGCGATTTTGGTAATCAACAATTATTAGATTACACAATTCAACTTTTTCAAACAAAATAATACTATAGTATTGCCTTTTTAACAGCATATGCAACTGTTATTTTCTTCTGCCAGATTAGTTGTAAAATCTATTAATGTTCATAATGCTGCATTTATAAAAGAATTAGTAAATACAAATGATTGGCTGCAATTTATTGGCTATAGAAATATTCATTCTATTGAAGATAGTATTGCCTATATAGAGAAAATTATCAATACACCTCAATTCAATTATTGGGTTGTGTCAATAAAAGATACAACTGTATCAGTAGGTATTATATCATTTATAAAACGTGATTATCTACCACATTTCGATATTGGCTTTGCTTTTTTACCCAATCATCAACATAAAGGTTATGCTTTTGAAGCTGTTAAAACAGCTTTGGAATATATTGTAGATACAACAAGTTTATCTACCATTTTGGCTACAACATTACCTAATAATCTAGCATCAATTGCATTGTTACAAAAAGTAGGCTTTGCATTTCAAAAGTCTCAGGTTATTAATGGGCAAGAGCTCTCTGTTTATACCCTAAAATTTCAGAATAACAAAAATGAATAGCTTGTTTCAGATGATATTAGGTTCTACAAATAAATTGATTAATATATACCCTAAGTTTGAATAAGATGTTGATGGTAAATACCCTGTTTAATTAGAGATTCGCTTAAATAACGAAATACAAATAATCTATGTTTTTAAATGCCCATTTGCCAATAGATTATATTCAAACCATATTACTCACTACCTTTCACCGATATTTATTTTACTGAATTAGCATTTTTTAAACT
>JBMLQZ010000348.1:0-3277 GCA_049241285.1 Chitinophagaceae bacterium
ATCTTTCGATTTTGTAAAAGCAACTTGAGCATCGGCAAGAGATTGGGTAGAAGTTTTTCTTAAAGGGATATCTCCAAACCATTGTGTAGCAAGAAAGAAATAGTGTGCTCTTAAAAATTTAGCTTCACCTATATACGCATCTAATTCTTCTTTACTAACTCTAGCATTTTTTTCAATATTTTCTAAAAGAATATTTGCTCTTTCAATTCCACCGTAGAATATTCCCCACCAACCTCTTACATATGATGAGGCACTAGTTGCGTTATAATGAGTAGGGTAATTATTATTAGTGATGTTTTGGTTTGATGTAGATTCGTCTGTACCTAAATATGCATGTCTTGCACGTTCATTAAGACCTTCTTGATAAAAAGGATAACCACTAAATAAAGGGTCATATATACCATTCAATGCAAGTTCAATTTCTTGTTTTGTTCTAAAAAAATTGCTAGATGTAGGAAATCCTGGTTCTGTTTCTAATGCCTTCTTACAAGCAAAGCTTGGTAGAAGAATAAGTAGGCTATAAATTATATAATTTTTCATATCAATAAATTAAAAGGTAATGTTAGCTCCAATTGTTATAGTAACTGCATAAGGATATGCTGAGAAATCGTAGGCAGGAGTTAATCCTGTTCCTAATGTATTGATCTCTGGGTCTGTTCCTGTATACTTTGTAATAATTAATAAATTTTGTGCTGAAGCATTGAATGACACTGATTTTGCACCTAATTTTTTAACTGTTTTTGGCGATAAATTATATGCCAACTGCAATGTTTTTAATTTAATGAATGATGCATCTTCAATGATTCTTGAACTACCTACATTTACTGAATTAGCTCTTACTCTTGGAGCATAATTACTAGGGTTAGTAGGTGTCCAACGATCTTTAAAGCTAGCAAATTGGTTTAAAGATACTGTACTACCACTTTCTAAATAAAAGCGATTCATATTCATTGCTTTATTGCCATATGAGTAGCTAAAGAAGAGTGTTAAAGTAAAATCTTTATACTTAATTACGTTATTAAAACCACCATAAAACTTAGGTGCTGCTCTGCCAATAATTCCTTGATCGTTATCATCAATCACACCATCTAAGTTAATGTCTTTATACTTTGGATCTCCAGGCATTACAGTACCTCTTGTAGTGCCTAATAATCCACCATTTGGTGCTGTTACTTCATCTTTCAAAACATATACACCATTTGGCATTAAATTAAAGTCGCTATATTGATAAACACCTAAATATGTAAATCCATAAAACTGTCCAATTGACTGTCCTATTTGCGTAATGTAGTTTGGAAATGTGTATTTTGTTTCAGCAGCAGTTACTAAATTTTGGGCATTGTCTGATAATTCCAATAAAGTGTTGTTGTTAAATGCAACATTAAAATTAGTTGACCAATTGAAGTCTTTTGTTTTAATTACTTCTGTGTTAAAAGTTAATTCTAGTCCCTCGTTTTGTATTTTCCCGACATTAATTAAACCATTGGTATAGCCACTACTTAAAGGAAATGAAGCGTTTAATAATAAGTCACGGGTTTTCTTTTTATAATAATCCATTTCAACTGATAAGCGATTATTGAATAGTGAAAATTCTACTCCAATATCAAATTGAGAAGTAGTTTCCCATCTTAAATCTTTGTTACCTAACGTTGATACAAAATAACCATTTAAGTATTGATTGTTATTTACAACGCCAGATACATTTGTAAATCTTATTGGTGATAGATATGGGAAATCAGAAATTCTATTATTTCCTGTTTCACCATAGTTAACTCTTAGTTTTAAATCTTTAATGAAGTTCACTTTTTTCATAAATTCTTCTTCATCAATTCTCCAAGCAAAACCTCCTGATGGAAAATAACCCCATTGCTTTCCAGGTGCAAATTTTGATGAGCCATCTGCTCTAAAACTTGCTTTAAATATGTATTTTCCAAATAATTTATAATCTATAGTAGTACCAAAGCCTACCAAGTTAGCATCGGAATATTCTTGATCAAAAATGGGTTGTACAATACCAGATGTTAAGCCTCTAATACCCAAGCCTGAGTTTACAACTTGGTTAGCAGAAATACCTGTATTTCTACTTCTTCTCCATTGTTGAGAAGCCAAGCCAATTACACTTAATGATGAATTGTTTTTTAATTTTTTGGTATAGGTAAGAATATTATCTACCGTAAAATTATTGGATTGATTAATATTGATAGAACCATTGGGGCCAAGTATAACTGAACGTCCTGAATTAGTAAATTCATTGTCAAATTTCTCCGTTCTTCCATTTGCCATAGAAGCCGCTACGTTTAAACGATATTTCAAAGATTTACTGATATCGTAGTTGAATACCAAACTTCCAAAGAATGTATTGGTAAAACGAGCATTGTATTGATTTAATAAAGAGATATATGGATTAATTACTAGTTGTGAGTTTGTGCCTGCACCTGGTTCATCATCAAATAAATCTTCTTCTAAATCTGTACTATCAAAGTTGATGGTTGTTGGTCTGTAAATCCAAGCCCTATACAACAAGTTATTACGAGGGTCATTTGCCAAAGAATTATTTGATTCTTGATTTCTAGGAAATGTACCGTAAGACTTTGTATGGGCATAGTTAATATTACCCGTTATTTTCATTTTACTATTTAATCGCTGATCTAGGTTTATTCTACCTTGATATCTTTTAAAACCAGAGTTAACAAGTATACCTGTTTGGTCTGTGTAACCACCAGAAATTAAATATCTAGTTGATTTACCATCTCCTCCATCAATTGAAATAAAATGGTTTTGGAATAAGGCATTTTGAAATATTAGATCTTGGAAATCTAATGAATTGGCTCTTTGGTAATCTTTAATTGAGTAAACTGGTTTTGCAGGATTAATTGCAGCACCTGTAGTACTATTTTTATTAAAATAATTGGTGTTTGTAAATACTGAGTCTATTTCAAATTGAAGTGTAACAAATTCTTCAGCATTCATTAAATCAAACTTTTTCGTTGCTTTACTAGTACCAAAAAAGTTTCTGTAGGTAAAGTTTGCTTTTTTACCGCTACCTTGTTTGGTATTAATAATTACAACACCATTAGCAGCTCTTGAACCATAAATGGCAGTTGAAGAGGCGTCTTTTAATACCGTAATTGATTCTATTTCATTAGGATTTAAGTTGTTATTATTTGGGTCTTCAACTAATAAACCATCAATAATATACAATGGTGAATTTGAGTTATTGATAGAACTTGCACCTCTTACTAATATGTTGAAATTATCACCAGGTTGTCCATCTCTT
>JBMLQZ010000349.1:0-3300 GCA_049241285.1 Chitinophagaceae bacterium
TTCATTGAATTCTTTGTTAGATAATGACGTAAAAACAGAAAAAATGCCTGTTTTTCCGGTGGGTTCTATGTTAAGTGGCTGAGTTAATTGGCCTATAACAAAACATCTAGGTTGAATTATTTTGAATTCATCATTAAGGTATTGCTTATATAAATCTCCATAATGAAAAATCATCTCTATGCAACCGTCTGGCACAATTGTTTGCTTTTCAGGTTTTTCTTCTTTAGGGCTTTCTAAAGTCCAATAACATTTAACAAACAAGGCTAAATTATTAGTAGGTTCAAATGTTTCATAATTCATTAAACTTCAAATTTAAAATGGTTTTTTGCTTTGCTAATTAGTACAATATAACTAACAAAAACTATTTACTTTGACTATTTATTCGAGAAATATATTTGCGATTAACTAAGGCTATGATTTGGATTATTGTTGATGAAAAATGATGTTACCTCAAATACCTTATTTATCTCTGTAAAAATATCAGTAGTTATTTCGTTCCCTTCTAAATCTTACAAGTAAGATCGTATTAACCCTTCTTGTAAATAAATAGAACTAGAGCAGAAAAATAAAGAACTAAATCAGTTTGCATATATTGTATCACATGATTTAAAAGAGCCACTTCGTACAATAAATAGTTTTATTGATATTATTCTTAGACACTACACTGGAAAATTAGATGCAACAGCTGACAAGATGTTATCATTTTTACTTGTTTCAACAAAACGTATGCATAAATTAATTGACGACCTATTAGATTATAGTAGTATTGGTAAGAAACAGGAAATAGTGGATATTGACTGCAATAAGATTGTAGAAATGGTTTTAGAAGATTTACAAGTAAAAATAAAAGAAACTAAATGTTCCATTATTATTGAAAAATTACCTGTAATAAAGGGGTACGAAACTCATTTTCGTTTATTATTTCAAAACTTAATTAGCAATGGAATAAAATTTTCTAAACCAAGTATATCACCTAAAATTTCAATTATTGCAAAAGAACAAAATGGTTGGACTTTTGAAGTACAAGATAATAGAATAGGCATTGAAGATTTACATAAACACAAAATTTTTGATCTTTTTCAAAGAATTCATTCTAAAAATGAATATGAAGGTTCTGGAATTGGCTTAGCACATTGTAAAAAAATTGTTGAATTACATAAAGGAACTATTTGGGTAAACTCAGAATTTGGTGTAGGTAGTACATTTAGCTTTACTATTCCTAACTTTAAATAAGAAATGATTAAACCAATATTTTCAATATCCTAAAGTATAAATTGCTTCAACAGTTTCAGTGCTACAAAATATGTAATTATGAGTGTCATTTTCATTTACACATGTGTGTAATGAAGTTTCTTTAACCGCCATAAATTGTAAATTACCGTTTGTTACTTTAATATTTTTTGTGTCAAAAGTGTAGCATTGCAGGTCATTAATTCTGTGTTTTTTCTTATTAAAGGAACAAAAAAAATTAAGCATAGTTACAAATAGGCTTCTTTATTATGCAATCAAACAAAAACGATATTTATACAATAGCTAAAGTTGAATAATATTATTAGCCTCTCTAATTCCACTTAAATAAGCTCCGTGTACTGTACCTCTATACGCTTTACTTGTATGTTCGCCTGCAAAAAATAATTTATTATTGATTGGTTTTGCTAGCGTATCAAAGTCGTTTGATGTTGTTCCATTAGTTGCATAAGAATACGCTCCAAAAGAGTTAATGTTTTGCCCCCATTTTGTTCGTAACATATTGTTAGGGTTAGGTATACTGTTGCCATATACACTCTTTAAATGTTGCATTACTTCATTTATAATATCACTATCTGTCATACTCTCTGTTACAGTTGCATAATCGCCAAAAGCAAAAGTCATTAATGCATTTTCATTTGTGAATTTTTTTACGTTTAAAAAATAGTTGAATTTACCTTTTGTGTTTGGTGTGTAGCCTATGTATTGCAAGTTGGTATTCCAAAAGGGGGTATTCCAAACGAAAAGAAATTTGTTCACATTACCCATATTTGTTTTTGCAATTGCTGCTGACTTATCTATTGGAATAAGTGGATTAAAGCTTATTACATTATTTTTCAGAACACCTAATGGCACAGATAAAATGCTATAATCACCTTCAATAACGCCTACACTTGTGGTTACTTTTATTTTTTGATTATTGTAGTCTATTGCAGTTACTCTTGTATTTAAGCGTATATCAATACCTTGAGCAAGATAATCTGTAACTTTATCAAACCCGTTTGTAACAATTACATCTTTGCCACCAAATTCATCATCATCATAGTAATATTTAGAAGAAAGTTTTGAAATGTCTCCACCTGTGTTAAACTCTAAAAATGATGAAAGCATATATTTCCAAAGCCGATTATTTGCTTGTGTTGGATATAAGGAATTAAATATGGTTTCGAAACTCTGTGTTAAATTACCTGCATTTTGAATTGCCTCTACGGCTAAATTAAATTCGGTCTCTGAGTTTGTTACAACAGCATCTGAATAGGCAGAACCATTTGTATCGTATACTACAACAAGATCATCATTTGTTAAAAAAGTATTTACTCCTGATTGTACTGACAAGCTGGTAATTGGATTTCCATTTGGTCCATGAATCCAACTAGCTCCTTCGTCAAATGCAACACCGATACTTCTATCAGTTCTTAATCTTCCTCCTACTTTCTCCTGTGCTTCCAATACAATAACAGTAAACCCGTTTTGTTTTAATTTTTTTGCAGCTGCTAATCCAGATATACCTGCACCAATAATTATTACTGTTTTACCGTTTGGCTTAACCACGTAATCATCCTTACTACATGAAGCCAGAAGAGGGGGTGTTATTAAAATCAATGGCACTCCTATTAAAGTATCTTTTATAAATTTTCTACGTTGCATAATACTAACAACAGCTTGTATTGTTTTCTATATTTTAAGTTACTACTGCTACTATTATTTGAATATACAAAATAAACAAGTTGTCTTATGTTAAATTAGATTTTTGAATTGGCATTTGCAATAAAAAATCTTGGCTAAAAATGATGAAAGCTATTTCTAAGATTGGGTATTATTGTAAATTCATCATACACTTCAAAGCATGAATGTATTACAACGAAATTTATTTCTCCTTGCACAACGTACACATCTAATCATTTTTTAAAGGATATAATCAATAATGAGATTCTATTTTAAGTACGCATGTTTTTCTTCCTAAACATTATATTGGCTAAAAATCATTTTTTATATTAGTAGAACAAGTATGTAAAAAACTTGAAACACCTAAATTTGAAAATTTTGCATTAT
>JBMLQZ010000350.1:0-5717 GCA_049241285.1 Chitinophagaceae bacterium
CCATTAAAATTTGGAAGAAATGAAGATGGAAGTTTAACCATACAACGCCTATGTTTTTCTTCACTTTACAGCGATTATTTACACGAACTTTTATCTGATAGTCGCCTAAAATCATTAGCCGCATTTTTGCATCCTTATGAAGGAAGAATTGCAGAAAATGAAAAAGATGGATTGGTAATTAACAATTACATAAATACACCTAACAGCACTTTTACTCAAATGGGGTGGCATACCGATAGTCCTAGAGATTTATTTCTTGGACAGAAAATTATGCCGATGCTAAATGTTGGTATTCACTTAGATACTTGTTTATTTGAGAACGGAGGCTTAAGAGTAATTCCTGGCACACAAAACCAAAACATCATTAAATTATTATTTGGAAAGAAATATTTCATTGATAATTCTGATGATAAAAAAGAAGTTGGTTTTGATATTTTTTCTGGTGATTTAACAGTACATGATGGACGTTTATGGCACAGAGTAAAGCAATCGCCTTTAATGGGTGAAGCAAGTAGAAGAAGAGTAATGTATGTGCCAATTATTACTGGTAAATTTAAACCCAAAAACGAAAAAAGTAAAACACCTTTTTATCATAAGTTTACCCATAAGGTGCACCACTAAACATTATTTTACATTTTTTATAAGGTTGACAATTTCAATTTGTCAACCTTATTTATTTTAAAAAATTCTACATGCAATACGCATTAATTACTGGAGCAAGCAAGGGAATTGGTAAAGAAATTGCTATTGAATTAGCCAAACGTGGTTATCATTTACTGCTAGTTGCAAGAAGCAGCAATTTATTAGCTGAATTAGCTGGTAATATTCAACAGCACTATGCAGTTTCTGTAGATTATTGTGCTATTGATTTAGCTAAAACAAATGCAGCAAAAACGTTGTTTAATTGGTGCAGTGAAAAAAACTATTCAATACATATTTTGGTAAATAATGCAGGATATGGATTAAGTGGTCTTTTTAGTAGCTATTCTATAGAAGAACATCAAGCAATGATGCAAGTAAATATGCAAGTGCCAGTTGAATTAGTACATAGTTTTTTACCTATGTTACAAAAACAAAACAAGGCTTATATATTAAATATTGCTAGTTCAGCTGCTTATCAAGCTGTACCTGGATTAAGTGTTTATGCAGCATCAAAAGCCTTTATATTAAATTTTAGTAGGGGATTACAATACGAATTACGAAATACCAAAGTTTCTGTAACTGCTGTTAGTCCAGGAGCTACAGATACAGATTTTCCGAATAGGGCTAATGTTGGAGAAAAGGCGTTAAAAACAGCGGAGAAAGTAAATATGTCAGCAGAAGAAGTAGCTAAAATAGCTGTTAATGCGATGTTTACTAAAAAAACAGAAGTTGTAGCAGGTTTCATAAATCAACTTGGTGCTTTTTTAGTTTGGTTATTACCCAAAAAATTAGCCGAGAAAACTGCTGCAGGTATTTATAATTTATAAGTATTACAAAAAAATACCCATAAAAACACGAAAGGCTTTTGCTGTTTGTGTTGAACCCATTATATTTGCACTCCAAATAAAATGGCTGCGTAGCTCAACTGAATAGAGCATCTGACTACGGATCAGAAGGTTTTAGGTTTGAATCCTAACGCGGTCACACTGAAAATCAAAGGGTTACACGAAAGTGTGACCCTTTTTCATTATTACCAATCAATGGAATTTATATCAATTAATTATTACTAAAAAGATTATTCAGTTTGGATGATGTTTTGAAAATCTTGAACTCAAAACAAGTTCAAAGGATTTTATATAATTTTCTCATGATTCTTTTTATGAAGAAATCATTTCTACACTTTTAGCAAGTGTTTTAAACCTAATGCCATTGTCTTGTTTTACTGTGATAGAAATTTGTCCCGTTTTTGAAGTATGTTCATCTTGAACAAGACCTTGTTTTCTTTTATGAGTACCCGTTATTACTTTGCAATAATCTCCATTTTTTAACTGTATAATAGTAGTATTCATTATTTAGTATTTAATCATGTATCATTTTTTCTCAAAATATTCTTTTTATAAAAATGAATTTTTGAGCAATTAAATTCATTCATTAATTATTTACATCGTTGTTAATTTCTTTAAGTAAGTAACAATTAACAAGTGAGCAGTAAATGCGTTTATGTTTATGAGTTTAAAAAATTAAACAGTATATGTTGTAGGAGTTGTTTGTTTATTGTTATTCTGTTTTTATTGAAAAACTAATTGTTTTGTATTTAATTTGTGTATGCAATTCTTTACCAATATTGATATTAAACCGCTTACACAACCCATTTCTTATACGCATAAAATACTACTTGTGGGTAGTTGTTTTACAGAACATATTGGTAATTTTTTAAAAGATGTAAAGTTTAATGTGCTACAAAACCCAAATGGTATTTTGTTTGATCCTATTAGTGTTTGCAAAAGTATTACTAGCTATATTGAATGCAAGCAATATACCACGGATGATCTTTTTTATTTGAACGAAGCTTGGCATAGTTGGCAACATCATAGTTGTTTTTCTGGAATTGATAAAGAGGTGGTTGTAGAGAATATAAATGCTTCTCAAATGGCTGCACATAACCAACTAAAACATGCAGATTGGGTAATTATTACCTTGGGATCGTCATTTGTATATAAGCTTATTGAAAATCAATATTCTGTAGCTAATTGTCATAAAACTCCGGCACAAAACTTCCATAAACATTTAAGTACTATTGAAGAAATTGTTGTGGCTTTAGATACATTAGTATATCAGTTAAACTTATTTAATCCTTCCATAAAAATCATTTTTACAATTAGTCCTGTTAGGCATTTGAGAGATGGTGTGGTAGATAATAATAGAAGTAAATCTAGACTTATAGAGGCGGTACACCACATTGTGAATAAATTCAATAATATTTTTTATTTCCCTGCTTATGAATTGGTGATTGATGTTTTAAGAGACTATCGTTTTTTTGATATTGATTTAGCACATCCCAATTATGCAGCTACTCAATTTGTATTAGAATATTTTTCTAAAAACTGCATGGATATTGAGACACAACAATTAATGGAAGAAATAAAAAAAATAGCAATTGCAAAAAAACATAAACCATTTAATCCCACATCCAATCAACATCAACAGTTTTTAAAAACCTATTTGCAAAAGACACAAAAGCTTCAAAATACATATTCGTATCTCAATTTTAAAGAAGAAATTGCATATTTTTCTACTGGAATTGCTAGTTAAAAATTAATGAATTCTATCACCTCTTAATTCCAATGTTTTCATAATCTCAACTTCATAATCTAACCATTGTTGCCATCTATTTCTTACTTTTTCTTTCTCAAAATAGGTTTCAGCAAGGTCAATAAATAAGGTATAATGTCCAGCTTCGCTTTCCATAAATCTGCGATAAAAATTTCGCATATATGCATCTTCTAAACCTTCACTCAATCTTTTAAAACGTTCACAACTTCTTGCTTCAACCAATGCCATTGTAAGTAATTGATCTAACATTCTATCTTCTTCTCTGCCTCCTTTTTGTTGAAAAGCAATCAGTTGATTAACATATTCATCTCTTCTTTGTACGCCTAATTTTAAATTTCTTTTCTTTAATTCATTCAAAACCAATCTAAAATGCCCCCATTCTTCAGTAACAATTGGTGCTAGTTCAAACACTAGTTTTTCTCTGTCAGAATAACGTTGAATTAATGAAATGCAAGTGAGTGCTGCTTTTTGTTCGCAATAAGCATGATCGGTTAATATGGCCTCTAAATTTATAGAGGCAAGGTTTACCCAACGTGGGTCTGTAGGAAGTTGTAATCCTAATATATTTTTTGTATCTATGGATAATTCTGAATGTGCATTCATTTATTGGAACAATTATTTATTTACAGTTTTTACAATTATAGTTAAACTGTTAGTTTTGAACAATGTATAACGATTTTTTTCTGCAAGCAAAATTACAAGAGCGTTTACAACAAAATGCATTTAGAACCTTAAAACCCTCAAATAATTTAGTTGATTTTTGTAGTAATGATTATTTAGGATTGGCAAAAAACAATACATTAAGTATTCAATATGAACATTATAAACATGGTTCTACAGGTTCTCGTTTATTGGCTGGAAACGATGACTTTGTAGAAGCTGTAGAGTTGCAAATTGCACATTTTCATAAAGCTGAAGCGGCACTTATTTTTAATTCTGGCTATGATGCTAATATTGGATTATTTTCTTCCGTTCCTCAAAAAGGTGACACCATTATCTACGACTTTTTAATTCATGCATCTATAAGAGATGGTATTAGATTGTCGAAAGCACAATCTTTTGCATTTATGCATAATGATATGATTGATTTGGAAAGAAGATTACAAAATGCTGAAGGAAATGTTTTTGTAGTAACAGAATCGGTTTTTAGCATGGATGGAGATTTTTGTTTGTTAGAAGAAATAATAACGCTTTGTAAACAATATCATGCTCACTTAATAATTGATGAAGCACATGCAACAGGTGTTGTAGGAGAGAAGGGAGAAGGACTTGTACAACATTTACAATATCAAGATTGGGTATTTGCTAGAATACATACTTTTGGCAAAGCTTGTGGTACACATGGTGCTGTGATTTTAGGTTCTCATAATCTAAGAAACTATTTAATAAATTTTGCTAGAAGTTTTATTTACTCAACTGCTTTACCACCACATACCATTGCAACTATTCAAAAAAGCTATCAAACTTTTCCAAATATGCATTCGGAGAGAAATCATTTGCAATCATTAATTCTTCATTTTCAGCAAACTGAGTTAAACTATGAAAAACTAATTTCATTTACACCTATTCAAATAGTAATGGTAAATGGTAATGATGCTGTTAAAAAACTTGCAGATACTATTCAACAAAAAGGTATGGATGTAAGACCAATACTTTATCCAACTGTACCAAAAAATAAGGAGCGACTAAGAATTGTTTTACACAGTTTTAATACCATTAATGAGTTGAATACTTTAATAGCTGTTTTGCAATAAAAGAATTATCCCAACATTCTAATTTTTGCAATAATACCAGTTGTTGAAAAGCCATCAACAATTGTATTAATTACCACATTTCCTCCATTGGCAATTACCTCTTTTGCACCAACAATTTGTTCTAAAGTATAGTCTCCACCTTTTACCAAAACATCTGGTAATATTTGCGTAATGAGTTGTAAGGGTGTGTCTTCTTCAAAAATTACCACAGCATCTACTATAGCTAAACTAGCTAATAACAGAGAACGACTATTTTCATTATTTATAGGTCTTTCTTCACCCTTTAAACGCTTTGTACTAGCATCGCTATTTACCCCAACAATTAAAATATCAGCTTCTTGAGCGGCTTTTGATAGAGAAAAAATATGTCCCTCATGTAAAATATCGAAACAACCATTCGTAAAAGCAATGGTTAAACCTTTTAAACGCCATCCATTTATTGCTGATAATAAACTATCAAGCGTATAAATTTTACCAATTATTGCTTCTGTTTTTTTCATGATGTTATTCTCTTTTTATTATACCATGGTAATAATCCCAAACAAATAAATCCAACAATTACCACTATTAAAAACTGTGCAAACCATTGTAGTGTTCCATTAGCAAATCCAACTTCATAACTCACTCCATTTAGTTCTAATACTTTGGCTAATAAAATGGCGTAAGCTCCAATTCCACCTGGCGTTACAATCATACCAATACTAGCAA
>JBMLQZ010000350.1:5727-7551 GCA_049241285.1 Chitinophagaceae bacterium
AATGACTGCTTCCATTTGTTGCATATAAACCAACCCATGTACCAACTATATATAGCAACCAAATACCAATCGTACAAAGTATAAATCTTTGTTTTTGTTGCATGTGTTTTATACTCATTAAACCTTCAACCAATCCTTTAAAAATGCCTTTTAATTTATCTACTGTTTTTTTTGCTTTTCCACTGAGCCAAAAATATAAACAGCCAATCAAAACCAAAGAAAGGATAATGTATTTGAGCGTATTGTTGTCTTTTTTGGTTGATGTTGCATCTGTTTGCATCATAGATTGCATGTGTTCAAAGGCATTTAAAAAAACATCATTTTGAATAATAAATGCCAATACAAAAACGGTAGCTAAACATATTACATCAACTATTCTTTCAACTACAATAGTGCCTACTAATTTTTCAGTAGGAACATTTTCATATTTTGTTAGTAATGTACATTTTAGCACTTCACCTAAACGTGGAAAAGCCAAATTTGCTAAATAACCAATCATCACTGCAAAAAAAGTATTTGCTATGCTTGGATGATATCCCATTGGATGCATTAATGTTTTCCATCGAATAGCTCTAAGAATATGACTAAGAGAAAGAATGATAAATACGGGAATTAATAACCAAAAATTTGCAGAGAGTAACGACTGTTTAAAATCGTTCCATTTGTCATCAGGAATTTGGTGTAAACTCCACCAAACCAAAAACACTCCAATACCCAAAAACAAAATGTATTTTACAATATTGGTAATAGTGTTTTTCATATGCAAATAAGTAATTTTTTGCAGGTTAAAATAAATATTGCAATCAAAAAAAAGAGGACTACAATTTATTGCCTTCTTTTGGAAAAACAACAGATGGTTTAAATGTTTTCGCTTCTTCAAATTCCATTAAAGCATAGGAAATAATTACAATTACATCACCAACGGCTCCTTTTCTTGCAGCAGGTCCATTTAAGCAAATAACGCCACTGCCTCTTTTACCTTTAATAATATAGGTTTCAATTCGTTCACCATTATTCACATTCACAATTTGAATTTTTTCATTTTCAATCATGTTTGCAGCATCCATTAAATCTTCATCAATAGTTAAGCTGCCCACATAATGTAAATTGGCTTCTGTAATTGTAGCTCTATGAATCTTCGATTTTAATATTTGTATTTGCATAGCAACGGCAAATGTAGGGGGTTCGATTAAAATAGGGTTGTTAAGATATTAGTAAGTTATCAATCAGTCTAACACCACCAATAAAAGCAGCAATTAGAATAACTGTAGCGGTGATTTTTGAGTAGGCTGAAATACTTTTTAGCGTATTTGCCTCACAAATTTCTATATAGTCAACTTTTTCAAACCCTGCTTCTACTAATTGAATTTTTGCTTCATTAATAATTGTTTCTAAAGAATCATGTTCTATTTTTTCTTGTACAAATAACAGTGATTTAAATATTTGGGTGGCTTTCTGTACCTCTTCGCTGCTGAGTCTTTTATTTCTACTACTCTTAGCAAGCCCGTTGGTTTCTCTTTCGGTAGCACAAATAATAACTTCTACCGATATATTCAATAATTGAATTAGTTTTTGAATCACCATACATTGTTGAAAATCTTTTTGTCCTAAAAACAAAAAATTCGGTTGAACAATATTCAATAATTCATCAACTACTTGGCAAACACCTTGAAAATGCCCTGGTCTATATTTTCCTTCTAAAATAGTTTCAACATAACCAAGTTTATATTTTCTAGGTGAATAATCTTTTGGATAAATTTCTGCTTTAGAAGGTAAAAAAAGCACATCACAACCAGCTTGTTCTAATAGTAAAATATCAGATTC
>JBMLQZ010000351.1:0-5128 GCA_049241285.1 Chitinophagaceae bacterium
GATATTGTACAAACAAACACTAGCAGTAATAATGGTTATAATGGCACTTTAGAAGCTACTTTTAGACATAGATTTAACAAACGAGGAAGAACTTATTCTGTAAGTGTTACAACAGGCGGTTCTAATAACAATGGTAATGGCAGCAATATTTCTACCACTAATTTAAGAAACAGTCAACTGTTGATTAATCAAATAAATCGTACCAAAACCAATGCTCAAAATTTGAATGCTAACTTTTCTTATACTGAGCCAATATCCAAAAATATGTTACTAGAGTTTGGATATAATTACTCTTACAGAATCAATACATCAGATAGGCAAACCTTTTCTTTAGATGCTGCTTCAAATACCTACACAATTGCTGTAGATAGTTTAACTAACCAGTTCGAAAATGTTAATGAAGGAAACAGATTTACTATTGGATATCGTATTCAGCATCCAAAATATAATTTTGGTATTACCAATGGCTTGCAATTTGCATCGCTTAATAGTGAAAATAAAAGTAAAGGATATACTATTGAAAGAAATTTTATTAACCTATTTCCTACAGCCAACTTTACCTACAACTTTACTAAAACCAAAAACTTGCGAATTAATTATAATGGTAGAACCAATCAACCAAGTGTAACACAATTACAACCTGTTCCAGATAATAGCGATCAAACTAATATTAGACAAGGAAATAGTGAATTAACACAAGAGTTTACCAATAGTATTCGTTTATTTTTTACATCGTTCGATATTTTTAAAGTACGCAATATTTTTGCCTTACTAAACTTTAGTACTACAAGCAATAAAATTGTAAATGATATTACTCAGTTTAAAACCGGACCAAATGTGGGAAATCAATTAACCACTTTTAAAAATGCTAATGGTGTATATAGCATCAATGGGTATTTTAATTATGGCTTTCAATTAAAAAAGCCAAAAAGCAATCTCAATTTTAGTATCATTATTAGTCACGATAGAAATGTAAGTTTTATTAATGCACAAAAAAACTATACCTATAATACCACCTTTGGTGAAACCATTGGCTGGACAATGAATTGGAAAGAAAAACTTGATTTAAATATCAATGCCACATCTACATACAATATGGTGAAATATTCTGTTCAGCAAAATCAAAATGCCAACTTCTTTTCACAAGTATTGTCTTTAGAACCCACTTATACCTTTAAAGGTGGATGGGTGGTTGGTAGTGAATTTGATTATACGTACAATAGTGGTAGAGCAAGCGGATTTAACACCAATGTGCCATTGTGGAATGCAAGTGTTTCGAAACTTTTATTTAAAAAACAAAATGGCGAATTGAAGTTTGCTATGTACGATATCTTAAACCAAAATGTAAGTATTAGTCGTACTGTAAACAACAACTTTGTACAAGATATACAAACCAATGTTTTACAACGTTATTTTAGTATCACTTTTACCATAAATATTCGGAAATTTGCTGGCCAACAACAACAAATGCCTGCTATGTTTAGAAATATGATGCGTGGAGGAAATTTAAACAATATGAGAAGAATGATGAACTAATACGGATTTTTTTTTAAAACTTAAGTATAAAAAAAACTGCACTATTTTTAGTGCAGTTTTTGTTTTATAAAATAGTATTAATGAGCTTCTAACCAGTTTTCTCCAACACCTAATTCTGCTTCAACTGGTACATTGTTGGGCAAAAGTAATGCTGTTTTCATTCCATTTAATATCATGGGTTTTAATACTTCAAGTTCATCTTTCACTGCATCAAATACCAATTCGTCATGCACTTGTAAAATCATTTTCGATTCAAGCTTAGCAGCTTTCATAGCTGCATGAATTTTTATCATAGCAAGTTTTACCATGTCGGCAGCTGTACCTTGAATTGGACTGTTAATGGCGTTTCGTTCTGCATATCCTCTTACCGTAAAGTTTGATGAGGTAATATCTCTTAACCAGCGTTTTCTTCCTAATAAGGTTTCTACGTATTGGTGTTCTTTAGCAAATGCTACCATATCTTCCATATACTTAGTTATGCCAGCAAATTCTTTTTTATAATTATCAATAATTTCTTTGGCTTCTGTACGAGAAATGCCCAAATTATCTGCCAATCCAAAAGCACCTTGACCATAAATAATTCCAAAGTTTACACTCTTTGCTTTGTAGCGTTGTTCTTTTGAAACTTCAGATTCTGCAATGCTATATACTTTGGCTGCAGTTGCTGTATGAATATCTTTTCCTAATCTAAATGCCTCACACATATTGGGGTCGCCACTAATAGCAGCAACAATTCTTAGTTCAATTTGCGAATAATCTGCACTAATTAAAATGTGTTTTTCATCTCTTGGAATAAATGCTTTTCTTATCTCTCTTCCTCTAGCAGAACGAATAGGAATGTTTTGTAAGTTAGGGTTGTTACTACTTAATCTACCAGTTACAGCAACGGCTTGAGCATAGCTTGTATGTACTCTTCCTGTTTTGCTATTAATCATTTGTGGCAATGCATCTACATAAGTGCTTTGTAATTTAGTAAGCTGTCTAAATCCTAAAATGTCATCAACAATCTTGTGTTTACTCGCCATTTTGGTAAGCACATCTTCACCAGTAGCATATTGTCCTGTCTTGGTTTTTTTTGCTTTTGGGTCTAGTTTTAAAATTTCAAACAATACTTCTCCTAATTGTTTGGGCGAAGCTAAATTAAATCGAACGCCTGCTTGTTCATACACATTTTCTTCAAACTGTTTGGCTGCCGTTGCTAGTTCCTTACTATCCTCATTTAAAAAATGCACATCAATACGTACACCTTCAAATTCCAAATCTGTTAACACTTTCACTAATGGATTTTCTGCTTCGTTTAAAACTCTTTCTACATTTTTTTCTTTTACTAATGGAGTGAAAATATGCTTTAGCTGTAAAGTAATATCGGCATCTTCAGCAGCATAGTCTTTAATTTTTTCTATTGCTACATCGCTCATATTACCTTGATCTTTTCCTTTCTTGCCAATTAACTCTTCTATGTGCACAGGTTCGTATTGTAAATATTGATTGCTCAATAAATCCATATTTCTTTTACCATCTGGTTCAATTACATAATGTGCCAACATGGTGTCGTATACATTGCCTGCAATTTCAAAACCATACCATTTTAACATTAATAAATCGTACTTAATATTTTGACCAATCCATGTTTTAGTTGCATCGTTAAATATTGCATTGAATTTTTGTAAAATTTGTTTGGTAGTTGATGGATTACAAGGCACATAAAAAGCTTCTCCTTTTTTTATTGCAAAGCTTATTCCTACTAATTCTGCCTCATTAGCGTCTAAGGCAGTTGTTTCTGTATCAAAGCAAATTTCCGATGCTTTTACTAGTTGTTGAATTAGTTGTTCTATCTCACTTTCTGTTTCAACAAGGTGATAGGTATGTTCTGTATTGTGAATATTGTGAATGGTTGTATTTACTTCATCTGCTATTGGTTCTGTAATTGCTTCTTGTTGAAAAACACTGCCAAATAATCCAATAGGTTCAATAGCTTTTCTGTTGGGTTTTGGTGTTACAATATTGCCAAATAAATCGGTTTGTGTGCCTTGACTGATACTTTCTGAAATGTTTGGTTTAGTAGTAATTTGAATGCTTTTGCCCAAAATTCTTTGGGCCATTGTTTTAAATTCTAACTCAGAAAATATTTCTAGCAATGCATCTTTATTCCATTCGCCTAGTTTACAATCTGACTCATTAAATGCAATAGGCACGTTAGTAATAATTGTAGCCAATTTTTTACTCATGATAGCATTTTCTTTTCCTGCTCTCACTTTTTCTCCTAATGCACCTTTTATATTTTCTGCATTTGCTAATACGTTTTCTAAAGTGTTGTATTCTTTCAACAATTTAGCTGCGGTTTTTTCACCAACACCAGCAATACCAGGAATATTATCTACAGCATCGCCCATTAAACCTAAAATATCAATTACTTGATCTACTCTTTCAATATCCCACTTGGCACAAACTTCTTTTGGTCCCATAATTTCTACATCACCACCTTGATAACTTGGTTTATAAATGTAAATGCCATCTCTTACCAATTGTCCATAATCTTTATCTGGTGTAACCATAAAAACTTCAAATCCACCATCATGAGCTTCCCAAGCTAATGTGCCAATAACATCATCTGCTTCGTAGCCTGTTACGCCAATTACAGGAATGTTAAAGCCCTCAATTATTTTTTTAATATCAGGTATAGCAGCCAATAAATCTTCAGGTGCTTCTTGTCTGTTAGCTTTGTAATCAGCAAAATCTGTATGCCTTTCTGTTAACCCTTCCATATCAAAGCACACAGCTAAATGCGTAGGTTTTTCTTTATTAATTAATTCAATCAATGTATTGGTAAAACCAAATTGTGCATTGGTATTTTTGCCGGTTGAAGTAATACGAGGGTTTCTAATTAAAGCATAATAAGCCCTGAATATTAATGCGAAAGCATCTAGCAGAAATAATTTTTTTTCCATCTGGCTAAGGTAACGATACCAAACATTGGGCGCTTAAATTCAAAAAATTATTTAAAATTTCTTTTCTTTCTTTCCAACCTTTTTCTGATTTTCTACTCTTTTACTTTAAACAACAAAATCTTCAAACAATAAATAACCAATCTATGAAACTTTTTTTTGCCATTATTACTCTTTTTGTTGGCACAATTACCGTAAAAGCAAGTAAATACCCTGTTTTCCCATCAGATGGGTATGAAGTAGTTGATGATGCCATTGCAATAAATACAAATGATACGTTACCTGAAAAAAATTCGACCAAAGATGTTAAAAGTAATGGAGTGGTTAAAGCAACGGTTGATTGCGATGAATTTGTAATTACCATTGAAAATGATGAAGTGAAAAAGATGAAAATTAATGGTAGATATTTAACATCTGATGAGTTACAAGAAAACAAATTGCATTTAGATGCAATTGTAAATCAAATAAAGAAGAACGGAATTTCTCGTAATTACACGTATCATTTTTCTACAGATAATGGAGAATTTTCTAGTAGATATGCTTCTTCAAAAGCATATGCATCTTTAGCTCCCGTTGCTAGAATGGCTTCGTTAAGGGCTTTACAAGCAGTTGCAGATGGGAAAAGAGCTACAGAGGAAGGTGTAAGA
>JBMLQZ010000352.1:0-13625 GCA_049241285.1 Chitinophagaceae bacterium
TTTTAAAAATTCAGTGAAACAACCACAAGCGCATTTAACCATTTCATTTTTTTCACCAATACCTGGACTCTTTACAACCACTTGAGCAGACAATACAATATCAGTTGTATGCCCACCTTCTTCAAAAGCAATACCATTATCAATCAGCTCTTGTTTATAAACAGGTTTTAAGTTTCCGGCATCGCTTAAAAAAACGTTATAGCCATTTTGCTTGGCTAACAATGCAGCACCAACACCACTTTCTCCACCACCTAAAACCACAAGGTTATAGTTGGTAGGCTGCTCTGCTGTTTGATGTTGTGATTGTGTTGTCAATGGTTATATTTTTTGTTTGTCAACTTTTTATTTTCTATTCAGCCGCCGTTGCGTCGCACACTTCAGCGGTTATATTGCTACTGTGCTATTGCTGCATACTGCACTAAACGTACAAGAGTGCGACGCAACAAAAGCATAATACTTGTTACTAAAGCTGGTTTCATAAACTTTTATAAATGCTTACCTCACCTTTAATGTAACAATACTTGCCACTACCAACAGCACCGTAATAATCCAGAAACGAATGGCAATTTTATTTTCATGAAACCCTTTCTTTTGATAGTGATGATGCAAAGGACTCATTAAGAAAACTCTACGCCCTTCACCATATTTTTTCTTGGTGTATTTAAAGTAACTCACCTGAATAATTACGCTTAAATTCTCAACTAAAAACACACCACAGAAAATAGGAATTAACCATTCTTTGCGAACAATAATGGCTAACGATGCAATGATACCGCCTAAAGCAAGGCTACCAGTATCGCCCATGAAAACCTGTGCTGGATAAGCATTGTACCACAAAAACCCGATACAAGCACCCACAAAAGCACCCACAAAAATGGATAACTCACCTAAATTTGGTATATACATTACATTGAAATAATCGGCAAAAATGTAGTTACCACTTACATATACAAACACACCAATACCAATACCTATAATGGCACTTACACCAGCAGCCAAACCATCTAACCCATCGGTTAAATTAGCCCCATTAGATACCGCTGTAATAATTAATGTAACGATGATGATATAAACAATCCACGTAAACTTTTCTGATCCATTACCCATCCAACTAATAAGCTTGCTATAGTTAAACTCATGGTTTTTTACAAATGGAATTGTTGTGATTGGCGTTTTCACTTTTACAAATTTTTTCTCAACACCATTTAATTTTCGAACAATAATATTTGAATCTTTAGCTAAAGATTCGCCAGTTTGTAATTGTGCACTTGCAGTTGTAAATACTTCTCTTTCTACCGTAACTGCATTGCTAAAATAGAGGGTTGTACCAATGATAATTCCTAAACCAACTTGTCCAATAATTTTTGATATTCCGGCCAATCCATCACTATCTTTTTTCTTGTATGCTTCGCCTTTTGCTTTAGCAGCTTGCCTTGCACGTATTTTAAACAAATCGTCTAAGAAGCCAATAACACCTAGCCATACAGTACATAAAACCATTAAACGGATGTATACTTTATCTAAATTGGCAAACAATAAAGTAGGAATTAAAATACTTAGTAGAATAATAATTCCACCCATTGTTGGTGTACCTTTTTTTTGTGCTTGACCTTCTAAACCTAAGTCTCTTACGCTTTCGCCAATTTGCTTTTTTTGTAGGAATAAAATAATGCGTTTACCATATACTGTTGCTATTACTAGTGACAATAACACTGCCATAGCTATACGAAATGTAAGAAACTGAAATAACCCTGAACCAGGAATTTCAAACTGCTTATCTAGCCATGTAAATAAATGGTATAACATATTTTACCTCCTACAACCCTATTGTTTGGTAACAACGAGTTGCGTTTTATTTTTCTAATAATTCAAACATTTCTTTTAAAATAGCTTTATCATCAAAAGGATATTTTACACCTTGTATATCTTGATATTTTTCATGCCCTTTTCCTGCAATTAAAATGATATCCTCTTCATTGGCAAGGCTTACAGCGGTTTTAATTGCCTCTCTTCTATCTGCAATTGATATATACTTGCGTTTAGCTGCACTATCTAACCCTTGTTCCATATTTTGTATAATTACACCTGCATCTTCTGTTCTTGGATTATCGCTAGTGAAGATTACTTTGTCACTTAGGTTACAAGCAGTTTGAGCCATAATTGGTCGTTTGGTTTTATCTCTATCACCACCACAACCAACAACAGTTATTATTTGCTCGTGACCTTTACGTAGTTTTTTAATAGTAAGTAATACATTTTCTAAAGCATCTGGAGTGTGTGCATAATCTACTATTCCAATTATGAGTTGCTTACTTATTACATAATCAAACCTGCCTTCAGCACCTGTAAGCATACTTAAACTTGTAAGCACATCTTGTTTATCTTCTCCTAAACAAATAGCGGCTCCATAAACAGCTAATAAATTATAGGCATTAAATTCACCTATTAATCTAAAATGTACTTCCATTTCATTCACCAACATTTGTAATCCTGAAAGTGCATTGTCTAAAATTTTACCTTTAAAATCGGCCATTGTTTTTAGACTATAGAAATACTTTTTAGCAATTGTATTTTGCAACATAACAGCTCCACGCTTATCATCTGCATTACTTATAGCAAATGCACTTGAAGGCAAATCATCAAAGAATTTCTTTTTTACCTTAATATATTCATCAAAGGTTTTATGATAGTCTAAATGATCATGTGTTATGTTACTAAACAACGCACCAGTAAACTGCAAAGCCGTTATTCTATGTTGGTGAATTGCATGACTACTACATTCCATAAATACATGTGTACAACCTGCTTGATACATTTCATGTAATAATTCGTTTACACTTACAGCATCTGGCGTTGTATGTGTTGAAGGAATAATTGTATTTGCTATTTGATTTTGTACAGTACTTATTAAACCACAAGTGTATCCTAATTGTGTAAACAATTTAAATAATACAGTTGCAATAGTTGTTTTACCATTTGTACCAGTTACACCTACTAATTTTAGTTTTGTTGATGGTTGATGATAAAAATGATGCGCCATAAATGCAACAGCTTCTGAGGCATTTTGCACCTGAACATAAGTAATACCCTTTACAAATTCTTTTGGTAATTGCTCACAAACAATTGCAGTTGCACCAGCTTCAATAGCTTTTGAAATAAATATATGGCCATCTGTTGTTACACCGTTAATAGCCACAAACACTGCATTTTCTACTATTTTTCTACTATCAATTACAACTGCACTTACATGAATATCGGTAGAACCTACTACTTGTAATAAGTGTACTTTGTATAGTATGTTTAACAGTGTGTTCATTAATTCAATTCTATATTTACGATTTGACCTCTTGCAATTTGTTCTCCTGCATTTATTGATTGTGATGCTACTTTGCCTTTACCCTTAGCTTGTACTTTTAACCCCATAGTTTCACACATAACAACAACATCTTTTAAACCCATTCCTTTCAGTAAAGGCATTTTTGTATTATCAATTGATTTTGGCAATAATGTTGGTTGATTATTGATTGCATTCATATTTACCCAATCTTCTATACCTGCATCCATCTTATATTGAATACCCAACTTTTGTAATACCAACATCATATCATCTTTTGAAGTAGTAGCATTTAATGCACTGCTATCTTTTGCCACTTTTTTTAAGGTATAACTACTTTGTGTAACATAGTTTGTATAAAGTCTGTTAGCTATTTCTTTGAAAACCGGACCAGCTACAGTTGCTCCATAATGCAAAACAGCACCTGGTTTATTACGAATTACCACTACAATTGTATACTGAGGATTTTCTGCAGGAAAATATCCAGCAAACGAGGTTTGATATACCATATCCTCATATGTAACAACACCATCAGCCACTAAAGAAGTACCTGTTTTACCTGCAACTTTATAAGGCACATCTTTGAATAAATCTTTTGCAGTACCATCTGTACAAACCCCTTCTAAGCAAGCTTTTACTTGTTGTATAGTTTGTTTGCTACAAATTTGTTGGTTGATGATTACTGGCAGTTGCTGTTTTATAATAACCCCTTCATCTTTTACAGCATTCAGTAAATAAGGACGCATCATTGTTCCATTATTTGCTATTGAATTATACAATACAGCAGTTTGCAAAGGCGTTACACTGATGTTATATCCAAACGACATCCATGGTAATGTAGTAGCACTCCAATATTTTGTACCTGGCTTATAAATAATTCCCTTTCTTTCACCTGTAATATCTATACCTGTTAATGTATCTAAACGTAACTTTTTAAGATGCTTAATAAACTGACTTGGATTTGAACCATAATTAGCAGTTGCTAATTTTGCCATTCCTACATTACTACTTAATTCAAAAGCTTGCTTTACCGTTACATCTCTTCTACCATGCTCTTCACTATCAAACACTTTTCTACCAGCTATTTGCCAAACACCACCTTCTAAGTTTACTAAACTATTCAAATGAATTTTTTTATCTTCTAACAAAGCAATCATGGTAGCTAACTTAAAGGTTGAACCTGGTTCTGAAGGACTAATTACATAATTGAAATCTTCAGAATAAATACCACTTGGGCGTTTTCCTAGATTGGCAATTGCTTTGACCTTACCTGTTTTTACTTCCATTACAATTGCACAACCATTCACAGCCTCGTTTTGAATCATCATCTTCATCAATGCATTTTCAGTGACTTCTTGTATAAACACATCTAAAGTGGTAATGATATCTTTTCCATTTTCTGGTTCAACTTGAAAATCATCAACAGGTACACTAACTCCACCAGCTATATATCTTACCAATCGCTTGCCAGTTGTACCTTTCAGCAACGTATCATATGTTTTTTCTAGTCCAATTTTTTGGGCATTTTCTCTATCTAATCCAATCGTTCTATAAGCCAATAATTTGTATGGATTTAAACGAATGGTTTTATCTTCTGCAATAAATCCACTTTTATTTCTACCCAAACGCACTAATGGAAATGTTTTTAAGGCTTGATAAGAACGATAAGAAATATTTTTTTGTAAAAGCAAGTATCTATCTTTTTTTCTATAGCCTTGCTCTAACATTTTTTTGTAAGCAGATGCAGATTTATCTTTAAATAAAGTAGCTAAACAAATACTTAAACTATCTACATTTTCTCTAAACCTTGCTCCACTTTTTTCTCTTAAACCATCTGCAGCAAAATCAATATACACATCAAATTGAGGAATGCTAGTACTTAACATTTGTCCATCTTCACTATAAATAGTTCCTCTTTCAGCCTCTATTTCTTCTATTCGTTGATGTAGACTATCACTCATATTTCTCAACGCTTCCCCTTGAAATTGCTGTATAAATATTGCTTTTCCTAAAATGGCCACACATACCACCACCATTAATAGGTAGCAGAGATACACTCTCCATAGTATGTCTTTTTTTACTTCCATTTATATGCTATAGCAATCATTTTTGAAATTCAGCCTGCAATCTAACTGGCACCTCTTTACTTATCTTTAATCCTAACGGTTCTGCAGCTTTTAATATTTGTGCTTCTTCGCTTCTATACATTACCTCACTTTTAAGCGTTTTATATTCAAACTGCAAGTCTTTTAATTTTTTTTGAGTATTATTTATTTGATAAATGGTTTTATCTGCTAAATGGCCATTAGCTATATATACCACTACCAATACAGACAAAAACAAAAAGAATTGTATGTTTTTAGTAATCCATTGACCACTAATTAAATTACCACCAATAGCTTTTAAACCTGTATTGCCGGTTTTATTCTTTTTATATTGATCTGTTTTTTGTTCCACTTTTATTTATCCTATTTTTTCTGCAACCCTTAATTTGGCACTTCTACTTCTATTATTTTTTTTCAATTCATCAGCTGATGCAGTGATTGGCTTTTTAGAAATTGGCTGCCATACAATTTGCTTTTGCTGTTGAATAAAAGGATTATCATCTTCTTCACTTTCAAAATTTGCTTGTTTAAAAAACTGCTTTACCAATCTGTCTTCTAATGAATGAAATGTGATGATAGCAACTCTTCCACCTGGCTTTACAATTGCATTTAATTGTAATAACATTTCTTTCAACACTTCCATTTCTGCATTTACTTCAATACGTAAAGCTTGAAACACCTGAGCAAAATATTTATTTGGATTGCCTTTTACCACTGCACTAATCATAGCCTTAAACTGAGCGATGGTTTGCACTTGCATTTGTTTTTTTGTTGCTACAATATGCTTTGCCAATGTTTTTGAGTTACTCACTTCTCCAAATTGCTCAAAAAGAATATGCAATGCTGACTCAGAATAAGTATGAATAATATCTGCTGCTGTTAACGATTGACGCTGATCCATTCTCATATCAAATGGTCCTTCAAATCTTGTTGAAAAACCTCTTTCACCTTCATCAAATTGATGACTACTTACTCCCAAATCGGCTAACACTCCATCTACTTCATTAATTTTATGCAACTTTAAAAATCGTTGTACATGCCTAAAATTGTGTGGCACAAACAAGATTCTTGCATCATCTTTTGGTACATTTTTCTCAGCATCTGCATCTTGATCAAAAGCAATTAACCGACCTTGCTTGTTGAGTTTACTCAAAATACCTTTACTATGACCACCTCCACCAAATGTGCAATCGACATATATACCACTTGGTTGAATATTTAATGACTCTATAGTTTCATGAAACAATACAGGTACATGATAAGCTGAAGAAAATTCTTGTATGGATGTATCTATACTCACCGTATTAATCATTTATTTTTTTCAACTATAAACCTGTCATAACATCTTTTGCCAAATTGCTAAAGTCGTCAGATGATATATTTTCAAAGAGCTGTTTATATTTAGTAGCATTCCAAATTTCAAATTTGTCTAATGAAGCAGCTATTACTGCATCTTTATCAATTCCTGCATAATCTTTAAAAGTGGCAGACAACAATAACCTTCCTGCAGTATCTAACTCAACCTGTGTTGCTCCACCTAAAAATTGACGTGTAAACTGACGTACTTTTGGATCGAATTGATTGAGTTTACTAAACTTCTCAATCACTTTATCCCAAGTTTGCATAGGATAAAGGGTGATGCTGTTTTCAAATCCTCTAGCGATTACAAAACATGTTTCTCCCTCTGGCAACTGTTTTTTCAGTGCACTAGGTAACAGAAAACGCCCCTTAGAGTCTACTGTTACTTCGTATTCGCCATGAAATCCGATCATTTGGGGAGAATTAAATTGAAAATTGACATTTATTGACACAAAATAACACTTTTTCCCACTTTTAATACAAATTTTGAACATTTGTATTTATCCACAAGTTATGTGAGGCTAGAACGCTTTACCACATTGTGTTTGAATGAAATTTGGTATAAAAAAAGAAAAATAGGTGTGAATTGAGTGTGAATAAGTGTGAATAGCTGTTATTTTACAGGGGTTTACGCTAAAAAAGGAGTAAAAAAACGAGCACAAAAGGAGAACATATACACAAATAGTATTATTCATACCAACTTTAAAAGACTATGCAAAACAATCAAGAAGCATTTCATCCAAAAAATTTGTCGATTGTAGATTTTGATTATTTATTACCAGATGATAGAATTGCAAAATATCCACTTGAGAAAAGAGATGAAAGCAAATTGTTGATTTATAAAAACGAGGAAATAACTCAATCTATTTATGCTAATATAGATGCCTACATACCTGAAAATAGCTTACTAGTTTTTAACAATACTAAAGTGGTTGAAGCTAGACTGTTATTTCAAAAAATTACAGGTGGTAATATTGAAATATTTTGTTTAGAGCCTCATGAACAATATGCAGATATTACAACAGCTATGCTAACTAAGCAAAAGGTTTGGTGGAATTGTTTAATTGGTGGGGCTAAAAAATGGAAAGATGAAGTTCTTTCTAAACAGATAAATGAAGAACTAAACATTTCTGCTAAGAAAATAGGTTTAGATAATGAAGTTTTTATTATTGAATTTGAATGGAATGATGCCAGTTTAAGCTTTGCAGAAATATTACATATAGCAGGATTAATTCCTTTACCACCCTATTTGAATAGAACAGCGGAAGAAAAAGATAAAACAACCTATCAAACAATTTATGCAGCATATGATGGCAGTGTAGCTGCACCAACTGCTGGATTACATTTTACCAATGCCATTTTTGAAAAGTTAGCTAAAAAGCAAATAGCACAGTGCTTTGTAACACTTCATGTAGGTGCAGGAACGTTTAAACCTGTAAAAGCAGCAACTATGCATGAACATGAAATGCATGCTGAATATATAGATGTTTCGATACATGAAATTGAACAATTGAAGCAACAGCAAAATGCACCAATTATAGCTGTTGGAACAACCTCGTTAAGAACTATTGAAAGCCTTTATTGGATGGGTGTTAAATTATTACATTTAAACAAGCCATTTACACAAATCACAACTATGGATATTATGGTGCATCAATGGGATGCCTATGAGTTACCAAAACAATATGGTGTTGAAGATGCATTAGGCTATCTTTTAAAATGGATGGATGCCAATAAATTAACCAGAATTGTAACAAAAACACAAATCATCATTGCTCCTGGTTATCAACTAAAGGTAGCTGAAGGCATTATCACAAATTTTCATCAACCAAAATCTACACTATTGTTATTGATTGCTGCCGTAATTGGCAATGATTGGCATAAAGTGTATGATTATGCTTTAATTAATCAATTTCGCTTTTTAAGTTATGGCGATGGTAGTTTACTATGGAAAAAATAAACTTAAGTAATCTCTCTAAAAGGAATTTCAATAGTAAAAGAAGTTCCTTTTCCTAATGTACTATCTACTTTAATTTTTCCTTTATGAGCATCAATTACGGTTTTTACATAACTCATACCTAAGCCAAAACCTTTAATGTTGTGTACATTACCAGTGTGAGCTCTATAGAATTTTTCAAAGATTCGTTTTACAGATTCTTTGTTCATGCCTATACCATTGTCTTGCACATTTAGTATAAAATGCCTTTTAGTACTATGAGTAGTAATTTTTATAGCAACATTATCATTACTATATTTTACAGCATTATCTATAAGGTTAGATATTAAGTTGGTAAAATGTACTTCATCTACCAATAACATATCATTTTTGGCATTCAACATTAAATTTACCTTGCCATTCTTTTCTTCTAATTGTAAAACAAAATTATCAAGTGTATGCTGTATTAATTCGTGAATAGAAAGCAACTTCAGGTGTAATTGTAGTTCTTGTTTTTCTAATAAAGCTGCTTGTAATATTGTTTCTACATGCTTATTCATTCGTTTATTTTCTTCCTTAATAATACCAGTGAAATAGGCCAACTTCTCTTTATCATTTTGTACTTTTTCATTTCTAACAGCATCAACAGCTAATGAAATTGTAGCCAATGGAGTTTTAAATTCATGTGTCATATTGTTAATGAAATCACTCTTAATTTCACTTAACTTTTTTTGATTAAACAATGTTCTAAGTGTTAGATAAAATGCAGCAATAATAACCATCATAAACAATGCAGCACCTGCAATTACCCAACGTAATGAACCCCAAACTTGATTTTTAAAATCAGGAAAAACTACCACCAAATGTTCTAATGGTCCTAAGCCTTCTAAATCACTTGCACTTTCTGGTACAATAGAAATAATAAATCTTCTATTATTAATGGTGTCTTGTACTTCTTTTTCAAAGTTTGATGTATTCATTTCAACATCAAAATTTTCGTTGATGATTGAAAACTCAAAATGTATATTTTGTAATTTTTCTTCTGCAAATGCTTTTTGTAATCTACCATGTATTTCTTCTAAAGTGTATCGTTCAATTACTGTAGGAGGATTAATTAACATAGGTAAATTATTCCTAAATCTATTAAACGGATTTCGCCTTTGTAGTTTTATGATAGGGGCATTGCTCATGCCTTTAGCAATATCGGTAGCAACATTGGTACTTGCTTTATATACTTTATTTTCCAATTGCGATTTGTGTAAAACCAGCAAATTATTTAACCAAGAAACTTGTAATAAAATTAGACCTAATAACGATAGGGTAATTAAAATAACAATAAGAGGTAAAGTTTTCTTCATCCTAACAAATATAAACTTTAGAAAGATTGATTATTGATAATGATACTTGTTTTTTACAGCACTTTAACTTTAAAAAAGATGGTTTTTTTTCAAAAAAATACTTTAATTTTCTTCTATGGAACAAGTTGTAACAGCAGGGAATATATTACTTTCTGATCCTTTTTTAAAAGACCCAAATTTTGTAAGAACAGCCATACTGGTTTGTGAACATGACGATAAAGGTAGTTTTGGTTTTGTAATTAATAAGCCATCTGATTATTCATTAGGAAGTCTTGTGCCTTCGGTAGATTTTAGCAATTTTCCTGTATTTATTGGAGGTCCTGTACAGAATGATACACTTCATTTCATTCATTCAATTCCAAAAGAAATTGGTGGTTTTGAAATTGAAGACGGCGTTTTTTGGGGTGGCAATTTTGAAATGGTCATTACAATGCTTCAACAACAAACACTTCAATATCATCAAATAAAATTCTTTATGGGATATAGTGGTTGGGGAAGCAACCAATTGCATACCGAAGTGCTTGAAAAAAGTTGGATTGTTACAAAAGGTAATCAACAATTGGTATTAGCAACTCCACCTGATTTAATTTGGAAAAATGCTTTAAGAAAAATGGATGGTGAATATTCTTTAATGATTAATTATCCACTTGATCCACAATTAAACTAAGGGTTAATTTACACTAACCATTTTTAAACATGAAGGATTGGGTACATTAATTGTTTGAATTGTATTTGTTAATAAACCGGTTTGTGGGTTTCTTTTAAATACAACTATATTATCTGTTTTTTGATTCGCTACTAATAAAAAATTACCAGTAGGATCTATTGTAAAATTTCTTGGAACTTTTCCTTCAGTAGGTTGAAGTGCAATGAAATTTAAAAGACAGGTCTTTTTATCTACTGAAAAAATACCAATATTGTTTTCGTTGCCTCTATTGCTTACATACAAAAATTTACCATCTGGTGAATAATGTATATCAGCACTTCCTTTATCGATTTTACTAGTAGTATCTGTACTGATGGTTTGTAATAGTATAGGTTTTGATGTAGTATAATCAAATACATCAATTGTTCCACTCAATTCGTTTACAACAGACATAATTTTTTTTGTAGGATGAAATGCTAGATGCCTAGGACCATTACCTGCTGCTGAAGAAATAACAGAATCGGCAGTAGCAATGAGCGGAGTTGTTAATTGTGTTTGCGAAAATTGATATTGATGAATTTGATCTGTGCCTAAATCTGTTGTAAATACTTTTTTCTGATCAGGAGAAAGCATAACTGTATGTGCATGTGGTTCTTTCTGGCGTTGAATATTTTTACTACTTCCTACATGCTGAAAAAACTGCTTTAACGTATCAATGAAACCATTTTCTTTTAGTGACAAAACTGATACGCTTCCACTTGCATAATTAGCAGTAAATAACCATTTATTAAATCTATCAACTGCTATGTAACAAGGTCCATTACCTCCTACAGATTGTTGATTCAAGAATTGCAATTGTCCTGTTTTTTTATCAAAAGAAAAAGCTGTTGCCCTACCATTTCTTTTCCCACCACTAGTTTCATTAATTGTATAAACAAAACGTTCATTTTTACTGATAGCTAAATAAGAAGGATTATCTGTTTTAACACTATTTACAAAAGAAGATGAGCCATTGATAGCATTAAATTTATACACGTATACACCTTCACTTTTACCTGAAGTGTAAGTTCCAATTATTAAATAAAATTCCTTTGTTTGAGCTTTTGCTATAGTTATAAAAGTAATAAGTGTTATAACAACTGTAAACAATCGTTTCATGAAGAATAAGTTTGCAAGCAAGATAAGTTGGAATAAATGCAAATCCAAGCTTTTAGTTATAAACGGAATATTCTGCAAAAAAACCACTATTATTAATAAGAAACTAAATCCTTTTTTTCAATGTTTTAATGATGCCAAAAAGAAACGCCACTTTGAAAAATCAAAGTGGCGTTTAATAAAGTAGTATGATGATTATTCAAACTTTAAATCTAAACCTAAACCTCTTAATTCATGAACCAATACATTGAATGATTCAGGAACACCAGCTTTTGGAATGTTTTCACCTTTCACAATTGCTTCGTAAGTTTTTGCACGACCAATAATATCATCAGATTTTAGTGTCAATAATTCTTGTAAAATGTTGGATGCACCATATGCTTCAAGTGCCCAAACTTCCATTTCACCAAAACGTTGACCACCAAACTGAGCTTTACCACCTAAAGGTTGTTGTGTAATTAAACTGTATGGTCCAATTGAACGAGCATGCATTTTATCATCAACCATGTGGTGAAGTTTAATCATATAAATAACACCTACAGTTGCTTTTTGGTGGAATCTTTCTCCAGTTTCACCATCGTATAAATAAGTATGTCCGTTTCTTGGAATAGCAGCTTTCTCACACAATTCTTCAATTTGTGTTGTGCTAGCACCATCAAAAATTGGTGTTGCAAATTTTACTCCTAAACGCTTACCTGTCCAGCCTAAAATGGTTTCATAAATCTGACCCAAGTTCATCCTTGAAGGTACACCTAGTGGATTTAATACAATATCAACAGGCGTTCCATCTTCTAAGAATGGCATGTCTTCTGCACGTACAATTTTAGCCACAATACCTTTGTTACCGTGACGACCAGCCATTTTATCGCCCACTTTCAATTTACGCTTAACTGCTAAGTATACTTTTGCCAATTTTAATACACCAGCTGGTAATTCATCACCAATTGAAATATTAAATTTCTCTCTTTTATATCTACCTAATTCTTCGTTAAACTTAATGGTGTAGTTGTGTAATAAAATGTTGATATAATCATCTGTAACTGCATCACCAGTCCATCCAAGAGGATTTACAGTTGAAAAATCAATAGCAGCAATATTCTTTTGATTGAACTTTGCACCTTTACCAATTAATGTTTCACCAAAATTGTTGCTAACACCTTGAGATGTTTTATCCTTCAACAATATTTGTAGCTTACCTAATAATTGTTCTTTAATTTCTTCAACTACAACTTGGTGAGCTTTTTCAACTTTTTCTAACTGTGCTTTTTCTTTAACTTTTGTATTCTTATCCTTCTTAGCACGTTGAAATAATTTCTTATCAATTACAACACCTTCAGTACCATTTGGTGCTTTTAATGAAGCATCTTTTGCATCACCAGCTTTATCACCGAAAATAGCACGTAATAACTTCTCTTCAGGTGTAGGGTCACTTTCACCTTTAGGGGTAATTTTACCAATTAAAATATCTCCTTCTTTAATAGTAGCACCAATTCTAATAATACCATTTTCATCTAAATCTTTAGTAGCTTCTTCACTAACGTTTGGAATATCTGGTGTTAATTCCTCTTCACCCAATTTAGTATCTCTAACTTCTAATTCATACTCATCAATGTGAACAGAAGTAAATAAATCTTCTCTTGCAACCTTTTCGTTAATTACAATCGCATCTTCAAAGTTGTAACCTTTCCAAGGCATAAATGCAACTACTAAGTTTCTACCTAAAGCTAATTCG
>JBMLQZ010000353.1:0-6880 GCA_049241285.1 Chitinophagaceae bacterium
CATCTCAAAAAGCCTTATAAATAATTAATTTAAATAGAGAACTATAAAACTATAAAAATAAATAAAAACAAAACAATAATACTAAAGAAAGACAAAATAAAAGTTTATCGCTTCAAGTTAATTAATTTAATGTTGTCAATGAAAAAGGTATTCTTTTTATTCAGCTTTGTTACTGCTTTTTCTATTCATTAACCTGCTCAAAATGCTTTCAAGAAAAATGATATTTATTTAGAAGCAGGTGGTAACGGATTTTTTGGTTCTGTAAACTATGAACGGCAACTTACCAAAGAAGCCGGTTTGGGTTGTAGAATTGGTTTGGGTTTTTATACTGAAAAAGGCTTTTATGCTACCATACCAATTGGAATTAATTATTTATTTGAGTTAAGAAAAAAAGGCTCATTTATAGATGCAGGAATGGGTATTACTTGGACTCAAAAAGATGGGTTTTTTAACAGTAAAAACAATGAGAACTTTGGTAATTTTATTCCTACAATTGGCTACAGAGTGCATACTGCCAAAAATGTAATGTGGCGTTTTACTGCTTCACCCATTATTAACAAATACAGCTTATTTCCATGGCTAGGCTTTTCTATTGGTAAACGATTTTAATAGTCATGAAAAACAAAATTTAGTTATTGAATCAAATAGCTTTTACTTGGTTTGATATATTTTCCACCTTTGTTGCTGTTCTTCATCAAGAAGGCAATTGTTAACTTTGAATTGTTTTCTTACAACTTTATAAATGGGATATTTTATTGCTATTTTATATTGTTTGTTGGAATAAAATTAAAGTACTGGAGTTTATTTTTCTGCAAGAAAATAAAATGTTTTATAGAAGAATCTTGTTAATGAAGAACACCAATAAACCCAAAAATCATGCACTATATTACTTAGCGTTAAAAATTTAATGATTAGCTTTATACCAATTTTTAGGTAATGAAAGCGTTTTCTTATTGGTATTATCAGAATCTAACTGATGAGGAAATTGATTTGCATAGCTTTTGCTTGTTACTCTGTCTTTTCTGATAAAAGTAAACTCGGCCAATCTTGGAATTTTAACACCCAATTTTGAAACAAAACCTCCAATATTGTTTGGATGTATATGAACACAAATGTGTGTTTGCAATATTTTATCAAAAACAACTTTATTCAAATCATAATAATAAGGATTCCATAAGTTGTGCAACTTGTGAAATTCAATTACTATAATTCTAAATCTTTTCATTAAAGTATCAGACGTGTTTATGAGGGTATGATATTCGCCACCTTCAATATCCATTTGAAGTAATAAATCTGACTTTTCCGAACTGCATTTTGAGTTTACCCATTCATCCATAGTTATAAAGTCGTCATTATTGGTACACCCTACAAACTTCTTTATAAAATCATATGTATCTTCTGGTACATTTAAATTTGGTTTTTCAACAGATTTATCTGCCATGTAAACCTTCATTCCAAGTTTTAAACAATCCATCTCAAATTCACTTACTGTTGCAACTCCGGGTGAAAAGCAAGCCTCAATTCCCTCTAAATCATTTGGCAATAAGTAACCACCATCTCCATTTGAACCAAGTCGTATTAAATCAGTTTGTATTTTATAAGGATAAAGGCTTTCAATTAGTGCATTGACTTTTTTTATTTCAGTAGTTTTAGTTAGTAGAATTCCTTTTTTTAAAATCTTAGAGGGATTAATTTTATCAAACATATTTTTTATTTCATTTTTAATAGTGATTTATACAGTTTCCCAAACTCATTTTTATGTTATTCTTGAGAGAGTTTCTTTTTATTACAAATCAAGATAATCTTTTCTTTATAAATACTTGGTATTAAAATAATCCCCTTTTAAATTTCCGGTGTTGTTGTTCACCCATGATACTTAAATACCGTTTATTTCCATGGCTAGGCTTTTCTATTGGTAAACAATTTTATTTAAAACTATTCAAGATGCATTTTACAATAAAACTTGTAGAGTTTAATAAGTACCAATATATTCACCCAAAATTACCAGCATGACTTTTCAAGATTTGGTTAAAAATCATACAATAGATGTACTTGAAAACTTATTAACTGCAGTATTATCAAAAGATTATGTGGAAATACATTTTGATTATGATGATAACGATCAATGGGCTATTATTACCACACATCAATATGAAGAAGATAAAGAAATTTCACTTCGTTTTCATGTAAACCAAACATTCGATTTGCACTGTGGCTATTATGATGATGAAGATGAGTTTTTTGAATTTACAGAGCCACTTTCGGCAGAAGCCATCAATTCTATTCCAATTGGTTTAAGAAAAGCCATGCAAAAAATTGTTCAAAATGAAGAGGGTATTAAAATACCATCGGCTTTAATTACACAAACAAGAAAAGCTTAGTTGAATTTTGTTATGATGCATTTGCATATTTACGTAAACCCGCAGCCATTGCATCAAAAACTTGTTGTTTAAGCGTAGCTACATCATTCATGGTTAATCCAGTTACTTCAATGGTTGCTAAATAAACAACCCTATTTGGTCCTGGTGTTAAATTAAACAAACTGCTGTAGTGCATTCTACGTGTAGTGTCAATAAACAATAAAGGTTTTATGGGGGTTTGATTTTCTATTGCTAATCTAAATGCTCCATCAAAAAAAGGTTTTAATACCTCATTGGTTTCGTTAAAGGTTCCTTCAGGAAAAATAAAAATAGAAATTCCTTTTGCCAAAGCAGCTTTTAAGGCTCTTACACTTTTAGCCCTTTGTTCGGCATTTGAACGGTCTACCAATATTACAGCCGCTTTATAAATCCATCCAAATACAGGATATTTTACCATTTCATATTTACCTAAAACCCTATATGGTTGATTCATAGTTAATACAATGGGAGGAATATCCATATAAGAAATATGATTGGCAACAAATATGTATTGTCTACTAATATCATGTGCTACTTCATACACATTCTTATGCCAAATGCCAATACAGCAATACCAACAAAATGCCCATATTTTACATATTTTATAAATAATATTTCCACCGCTAATTGTTCCAAAAAGTAAGGCTAATAATACAAAAGGCAATGCAACAAACATCCAAAATATAAATAGCAATAAGGCATAAATTGAGTAAATAGCTTTAAGCAGTTTTATTGTAAACTTCATTCAATAAATATAGGAAATTCTTAAAACGGCAATCAGTATTTTAGAAGCTGTTTTATTTAATTTTTAGAATAGATGATGGATATTTTTTTGAGCGAAACAAGGCAGATTTTCATCCATAGTCTAAACGCCTACAGTGAAAAATCTAACGAAGTTGCAGCCAAACAAATGCCATAAGGAATATCGAATAATTCAATTAAACAGCTTCTTAGGGTTTTAACAGATTCAACAGTTATAATTGCATATAAAGTTTTGTATGTTTGAATGGTTGTAATTATAGTGTAATTTAAAAATGTTGATTATGAAAAAGCTACTTTTTATACTTGTTTTTCTAGTTTGTAAAACCCTGTCGGCTCAGTTCTCATTACGATTAGTTGTAAACGATGCTGCTACTAAAAAAATGGATGATGTTTATGTGTCTGGCACTTTTAATAATTGGAATCCGAAAGATGAAAAATATAAGCTAAAGCCTTTTGCTGGTGGAAGAAAAAGTATTGTTATAAAAGATATTGCACCTGGTAATTATGCGTTTAAGTTTACAAGGGGCAGTTTTGATAAAGTAGAATGTATGGCAGATGGTAGAGATATTGATGATAGATTGGTAGATGTTGCAGGCGATATGTCGTTAGATTTTACCATTGCTGGATGGAAAGATGATTATCCTCAACGTCCTAAAAGATATACGGCTAGTCCACAAGTTAAAGTAATTGATACTGCTTTTGATATGCCACAATTGGGTAGAAAAAGAAGAATATGGGTTTATTTACCAAAAAGTTATACCATTTCTTCAAAAGCATATCCAGTACTATACATGCATGATGGACAAAATTTATTTAATGAACAAACAGCTTATTCAACAGAATGGGGTGTTGATGAATGTTTAGATAGTTTACAAAAGCAGTTTGGCAAAGAATGTATTGTAGTGGGAATTGACCATGGTGGCGATAAACGTGTCAGCGAATATTGTCCTTACGATTTTACAGTAAAAGGTTCCTACAATACACCAGATACAAAAGGTGAGGGAAAGGCATTTACAGATTTTATTGTAAAAACGTTAAAACCCTTTATTGATGGGAAATATAGAACCAAAAAAGGAGCAGAATTTACGGCAATTGCAGGTAGTAGTATGGGCGGTTTAATAAGTATGTATGCAGTATTACAATATCCAGATGTGTTTGGAACGGCTGGTGTTTTTTCTCCTGCTTTTTGGATAGCACCAAGTATTTATCCTGAAGCAGAAAAAATGATTACCCCTTCTGCACCAAGATTTTATTTATATGCTGGTGATAAAGAAAGCAATACTATGGTTTCTGATATGCAACGTATGGGTGAAATTCTCAACAAAAAACCCAATTTCGAAATGCGTCGTTCAGTCAATCCACTTGGTCAGCATACCGAAAAATATTGGCAACAAGAGTTTGCTAGCTTTTATAAGTGGTGGTTAAAATAATTTTACATCACATTACTCTATTTTTTATTCTTAAAAATTATATGCTTTTACTCGATATTCTTTACTTGAATATTGTTCAACCTTCATGTGTTTATTTATTTAAAATTTAACATAGTTTAACAGTAATAATATTCAACTTTTGTATACTCATCAAAAAAAACCACGAAATATGAAAAAACGGTTATTGACGGCATCTGCACTTATATTGGGCAGCTTTGCTTTTGCTCAAGTAACACCTATTGTATTTGACAGATACACTTTACCTAATGGACTAAAAGTAATTTTACACCAAGACAAATCTGCACCTGTTGTAGCAGTTTCAGTATTGTATCATGTAGGTTCAAAAAATGAAGATACTGGCAGAACAGGATTTGCACATTTTTTTGAACACTTATTGTTTGAAGGAACAGAAAATATTAAAAGAGGTGAATTTGATAAATACACTTCTAACGCTGGTGGCTACAATAATGCCAACACCACACAAGATAGAACCTATTATTTTGAATTGTTTCCATCAAACCAAGTACAATTGGGTTTATGGTTAGAGAGTGAAAGAATGTTACATGCTAAAATTGAAGATATTGGCGTAAACACACAAAGAGAAGTGGTAAAAGAAGAAAAACGCCAAAGAATTGATAACCAACCTTATGGTACTTTGGTTACTGAAATTTTTAAAAGAGCTTTTAAAGTGCATCCGTATCGTTGGATGCCCATTGGTAGTATGGATCATTTAAATAAAGCTCAATTACCAGAGTTTATTCAGTTTTACAAAACCTTTTATGTGCCAGAAAATGCAGTATTGTCAATTGCTGGTGATATTGATATTCCACAATTAAAACAACAGATTAATGCCTATTTTGGAAGCATTCCAAAAGGTGGAAAGCCAATTCCACGGCCATATGTTGTAGAGCCTGAATTAGGAGGTGAAGTAAGAGATATTATTGAAGACAATATTCAACTACCTGCTGTTGTTCAAGCGTATAGAGCACCCAAACAAGGTACTAATGAATACTATGCATTTAGTGTTTTGTCTACCATTCTTTCAGGTGGAGAATCTTCACGTATGAATAAAGTAATTGTTGATGAAAAGCAGCAAGCTGTTGCTGTGGGTGCTATTCCATTGTCTTTAGAAGATGCTAGTTTGTTTATTACCTATGGTATTGCCAATGGTGGTGTACAACCACAAGACTTAGAAAAATCTATAGATTCTTTGGTAAATGAAGTAAAAACAAAAGTGGTTGGTGATAAAGAATTTCAAAAAGTAAAAAATCAACTAACCGCAGAGTTTGTAACCCGTAATGCAACAATGGCGGGTATTGCAGAAAGTTTAGCCAATTATGAAGTGTATTTTGGCGATGCGAATTTAATTAATACCGAAATCAATAAATACACCAGCGTAACCAAAGAAGATTTGTTAAACGTTGCAAAAAAGTATTTGAATAAAGACAATAGAGTGGTGTTGTATTATGTACCAAAAGGAGCAAAGAAATAGTCTCGTTTATTCAAATCATCTAATAAAAATCATTGATCATACAATCATTAACAATGAAAAAAATAGTATCATATTTATTTGTATCAATACCTTTTGCTGTAATGGCACAGGTAACAGTTGATCGTACCAAAGCACCTAATCCTGGTCCAGCACCAGCAATTAAAATTAACTCACCAGCTACGTTTGTTTTACCAAATGGATTAAAAGTTTTTGTTGTAACCAATAACAAATTACCTAGGGTTTCTGCTACTTTAACCATCGATAGAGAATCGCTTGTTGAAGGTAGCAAAGCTGGTGTAACAGATATTGCCGGACAATTAATGCGTAGAGGAACCGTTAAAATGTCTAAAGCTGTTTTAGATGAAGAAATCGATTTTTTAGGTGCTTCCATTGGTACATCAGCTACTGCTGTTAGTGGCACTTCATTAAAAAATAATTTCCCTAAGTTAATGGCTTTAATGGCAGATATTGCATTAAGACCCTCTTTTCCATCAGATGAACTTGAAAAAATTAGAAAGCAAACCTTGTCTGGTTTAGCACAAGCTAAAGAAGATCCAAATTCAATTGCTCAAAATGTTGTAAGCAAATTGGTATATGGAAAAAATCATCCTTACGGAGAAATTGAAACTGAAAAAACAGTAGCTGCTATTACATTGGCTGATGTTAAAAAATACTATGCAACCTACTGGAAACCCAATATTGCCTATTTAATTTTTGTAGGAGATATTACAGTTGATGAAGCTAAAAAATTAGCCAATACGTATTATTTAAGTTGGAAAAAAGGCATTGTTCCTAAG
>JBMLQZ010000354.1:0-1123 GCA_049241285.1 Chitinophagaceae bacterium
ATAAACCATTTATTTTTATAACAGGTAGTTTAGATAGGCATACAGCAACTGAAGCATTAGCAGCAAAACCAAGTGCATATTTAACCAAGCCAGTAAATGATACTTCTTTGTATGTAGCTATTAACCAAGCCTTACAAAATTTTGAGGATAAACAAGTTGCTAAAAATGAACCAAGTTCAAAGGGCAACAGTTTTTTTGTAAAGGTGGGTAATAAGTATAAAAAAATAGAATGGCAAAATGTTGTGGCATTAATTAGTGACAAAAAATATACTAAAATTTTAGTAGCCAACGATAGTGTAGAATATTTAATTGGATGTACATTACCCAAAACCTTGCAAAATATTTTACCAGAACATTTGCTAAATAATTTTGTTCAAGTTAATAGAGCAGAGGTGGTGAATATAGAATTTATTACAGAGCTTAAAGGCAGCACCATTAGTACATTGCTCCATAGTTTTGATGCAACAGATGGTTATTTGCCAGCATTAAGAAATAGGTTGAATTTAGTTTAATAGTTATGTGGTTGTTGGCAATTCAACAAAAAAACAACTGCCTTTTTTATCTTCACTTTCTACCCAAATTTTACCTTTATGTGCTTCAACAATTTGTTTACAAATAGATAATCCCATGCCAAAACTTTTTTCTCCTGCTGTTCCTTTTTTTCTGCTTTGTCCAAACATTTCAAAAATAGTTTCTTGATCATTTTTTGAAATACCAACCCCATTGTCTTTAACAATACATAAAAAACTAGATGTTTGTTTTTCTAAAGAAATGTTTATTGTACCACCAACATGTGTAAACTTTATGGCATTATTTATTAAGTTTGAATAAACTCTTTCCATTTTAGCTACATCAATTTTGGCAATAGTTTCAGTGATTGGTAAAGTTAAATTTATGGATTGATTTTTCTCTTCTGCTTTATGCTTCATTAAAGTATAAACATTCGTTACAACATCATTTAAGTTTACATATTGTAGTTCAAGAGTAACTTCAATTTGTGTGTGTGCTTGTAATAATTCATTTATTAGTTGCAACGAATGATGGCTTGTTTTTTCAATCATTTCTACCAGCTTTTTGCTTTGCATTTCTTCATCAGTTTCTAAAATGGTTTTAGATACAGCAG
>JBMLQZ010000355.1:0-2693 GCA_049241285.1 Chitinophagaceae bacterium
TCAACCAAATTGGGGTGGTTTTTTATTAAGTAGACCTGCACAATTTGATATTCTTGAAGCAATACTTAGTAACTCAAAATTCCAAATGTGTACGCATGCCATTGGTGATAGTGCTAATAGAGCTGTTTTAAAAATTTATGATACCTATTTAAAAGGAAAAAACGATAAACGTTGGCGAATTGAACATGCACAAGTTGTACATCCTTCAGATTTTTATTTATTTGGAAAGAATAATGTAGTTCCTTCTGTGCAGCCAACTCATGCAACAAGTGATATGTATTGGGCTGAAGATAGACTTGGTAAAGAACGAATTAAAACTGCGTATGCTTACAAACAATTATTACAACAAAACAAATGGCTACCACTTGGAACAGATTTTCCTATAGAAGATATTAACCCATTTAAAACTTTTTTAGCAGCTGTAATTAGAAAAGATGCCCAACAATTTCCAGAAAATGGATTTCAAATACAGAATGCATTAACTAGAGAAGAAACAATTAAAGGAATGACTATTTGGGCTGCAAAGGCAGGGTTTTTAGAAAATGAAATAGGAAGTTTAGAAATAGGTAAAAAGGCAGATTTTATATTGTTGGATAAAGATTTAATGAAGGTGAAAGAAACCGAAATTTTACAGGTGAAAGTTTTGGCTACCTATATCAATGGGAAAAAAGTTCATTAATAGCGAAACTTCATTTCTTGTTGTAACAAATAAAAAGCCTCGTTAATTCAAAAAATAACGAGGCTTAAATCTTTTATAATTCAAGTAAAATTTACACAGCAAAACTTTCTCCACAACCACAACTTCTACTAGCATTTGGATTATCAAAGAAAAATCCTTTTCCATTCAATCCATCACTAAAATCTAACATGGTATTCACTAAGTATAGAAAGCTTTTAAGGTCAGTTACAACCTTTACACCATTATCTTCAAATACTTGATCCATTGGTTTTTGCTCGTTATCAAAATCAAGTTTATAACTTAATCCACTACAGCCACCACCAACTACACCAACTCGTAAAAAATAACTTGAATCGTCAGCAATACCAGCATCTTCCATAAGTTTAATTACTTTGGCTTTTGCTTTATCACTTACATATATTGCATTATCTGTTGCTACCATCTTCAAAAAATTATCCACTAATTAATTCGGAAAGAAAACATCAATTATTTTGAATAAAATAGATTAATGAACTCCTTTTTCTTCAAATGCCAATGCTTCTAAACCATTTTTAACACGATAATCGTTTATTGCAGCTTTAATAGCATCTTCTGCTAAAACAGAACAGTGAATTTTTACCGGTGGAAGATTTAATTCTTCTACTAAATCCATGTTATCAATAGTCATTGCTTGGTCAACTGTTTTTCCTTTTAGCCACTCTGTAGCTAAAGAAGAAGAAGCAATTGCTGAACCACAACCAAATGTTTTGAATTTAGCATCTTTAATAACACCAGTGGCATCATCCACTTCAATTTGCAAACGCATAACGTCTCCACATTCTGGAGCTCCAACTAAACCAGTACCTACATTTTTACTAGATTTATCTAGTGTACCAACATTTTTTGGATTGCTATAATGATCGATTACTTTTTCTGAATATGCCATATGAACGAATGTTTAATTGTGAATGTTTAATTTTTAATTTTCTTTCTGAGCAGTTTTAATTATACTGGTTGTTAGCTTAATTATTTCTTCAACTAAATTTTCAATTTCTTTATCTACTTCAATTAAATTACTTTTAGAAACCAAATATAACCAATACTTAGTTTCTCTTATTTCTTTTGCAGCTATTGAAACTTTAGCAATGAACTCTTTTTACTAATCGCTGCCTTTGCTTCATTTAAATTAGCACCAACAGATGTTCCACTCCTTAAAAGTTGATTAGCTAATACTCAATTGACTTTTTCTAATTTTGATGTTAACGCAACTATTTTTAATGCAAGCGATACAAGACTTTTCAAGAACAATATTTTTCTTCTCTATAAACATTTAATCTTTCAACGCATTCAACATTAAAAATTCTACATTAATAATTAGTTTAGTGATGAGCCCATTCTATGCTGTTCAAATCTATTCCCTCTTTGTACATTTCCCAAAGTGGACTCATATCTCTCAACTTTAATACCGTACTAGAAATTTGTTCAATAGTATAATCAATTTGTTCTTCAGTTGTAAATCTTCCTAATCCAAATCGTAGAGAGCTGTGTGCTAAATCATCACCTAATCCTAATGCTTTTAAAACATAACTTGGTTCAAGTGATGCAGATGTACAAGCAGATCCTGAACTAAGAGCAATATTTTTGTTAAAACCCATTAGTAAGCCTTCACCTTCAACATGTTTAAATGAAATATTTGAAACATGTGGCAAACGGTGTTCTCTATTTCCGTTTACATAAGATTCTTCAATTTGTAATAACGCATTTTCCAACTTATCTCTCAACTTGCTCAATCTTTCTGCATCAGCAGCCATTTCTAAACGAGCCAATTCACAAGCTTTACCAAAACCTACAATTCCTGGAACATTTAAGGTACCACTTCTCATGCCACGTTCGTGTCCACCACCGTCCATTTGAGCAGTTACTTTAACTCTCGGATTTTTACGACGTACATATAATGCACCAATGCCTTTTGGACCGTACATTTTATGAGCCGTAAAAGCCATAATATCAATTCCATCTTTATTTACATCAACAG
>JBMLQZ010000356.1:0-4962 GCA_049241285.1 Chitinophagaceae bacterium
ATGGTTTTTACAAAGTGATTGTTTAAGAATAAAATTGTACCATCTACATGATGGCTACCAATAGCTATAGGAAGATTATCGGCTAAAGCTTTAAACCTTTGTTCACTCTCAAATAACCTTTGTTCAGATGTTTTACGTTCTGTAATATCATCTAAAATTGCATATACCAAATGATCGTCGGCTGTAAAACTTATTTCAAATATTCTATTCTCACCATTCTTGCAAACTATCGTTCTTTCTAAACTTTCTGCTTGTTGCAGTTTTCTAGTTCTTAATCTTTCAATGCTTGTTTTCCATTCCCTTTCACTATGTACTCTTTCAGCATCATTTGTATAAACAATAAATTTTTGCCAAACACCATTTTCTGTTACATCTTCAAGTGAGTAACCTAAGATATTTTTGAATTGTTCATTGACATAAGTGATGTTCATTTCTTCATCGAAAGTGAGAATAGCTAGTGGAGCATTTTCTGCAATATTTCTAAACCTATATTCACTTTTTTGCAAAAGTTTTTTGGTTTCAATTTTTTCGGAAACATCGTTCAAAATCATATACACCAAATCTTCTTGTACGGTAAATGCTAGTTCAAAAACTCTCACTGCATCATTAGCATCTTTTATACTTCTTTCAAAAATGGGTGTTATGGTTTGGGTATTTGTTTGAAAGCCTTCAATAGCCGAAGCCAATTCTTGCAGTTCTTTTGCCTCTACTTGAGCATTTGAATATACAAAACGAGATAACCAATGAGCATACGTATCCAAATTACTCATATTTAACCCGAATAATTTTGTAAACTGTTGATTGGTAAAAATAAACTCCATTTGCTTGGTATAACAAACCATTGGCAATGGAATATTCTCGGCTACTTTTTTAAATTTCTGTTCACTTTGTAATAATAATTCCTGTACTTTTCTTTTGTCAGTTATATCAATAAAAATAGAATACAACAATTCATCTTCAATAGAAAAACTGATTTCAAAATGTTTGATTGTACCATTTTTACAAATGATTGAACGATAAATAGTTTGTTTTAATAATTGACCAGTATGTATGTAAGCTTCTGCAATTTCAAACCATTCTTGAGTTAGCAGCTTACTTTCTTCCTCATTATTAAATACAAAATATGGATTACTACTTTGTACTTTAGGAATATCGTCTATTTTATAACCTAATATTTTTGTAAAAGCTTTGTTTACAAATACTGTTTCCATTTTTAAGTTACCAATAGCAACAGGAACAGGTGTATTTTCTGCTACCTTTTTAAAATATTCTTTCCCTTCAATTAAATCTTTTTCAAATTGCAAACGATAGGTTATGTCGGTATAAGAATAGTATAAGTTTTGATTGTTTAAGGCACCATTAACTTCAATATCTTTATACTGACCATTTTTGCAGCGAACATGAATAGTTCTTGTTTGAATGGGTTTGTGATAATCATTGGATAAATCTTTTTGCCAACGCAGTTTGGCCTTTTTGATAATTTCTTTTGATTCATAAAAGGCATAAATAATATCGTTTACGCTAGTAAGTTCAGTTGCACCATACCCAAAAAGATGTGTGTAAGCTTGATTCATGAATAAAATGTTGCCAGAACGATCAACACAAATAATTGCTAAGGGTAAGGTTTTTGCAAGCTCTCTAAACCTTGATTCACTATCAGTTAGTTTTTGAGCATTTAGTCTTAATTCTGTAATGTCTTTGCCAATACAAACCATGGCAATATCTGAGTTGATAGAAGTTATTTTTCTATTTTCCCAAGATATTATTTTCTCAATGCCGCTTTTTGTTAATAAAGGGGCTTCGTAAAAACTTCCATTCTCTTTATTTTGAATGAGCTTTTGTAAAGTAGCATGTTCATTTGGAAAAACTGATTCAGGAACAAATACATCTAAAACCTTTTTTCCGATAACTTCTTTTTTTGCGTAGCCGCTAATTTTTTCAGCGTTTTTGCTAAATTTTAGTATTGTTCCATTCTTATCTAATGCTACAATAATAGCGTTTGCATTATTGATTACAGCAGCATTAAAATCTGAAATTTGCTTTACTCTTTGAAGTTCTTTTTTTTGTTTATTTAAAGAAGTTTGAAGTTGAAGAATTTGTTGTTTATATGAATGAATATTTTGAATGGTTACATAAACACAATCTTTGGTTTCTATTTGATGTTTAGTACAAGTGAATAAATACCAAGTTGCCTTTGAATGATGGTTGATTACTAATTCTACCTGAATTGACTTTTTCCTTTTTACTTGAAAATCATGAATAGTTTCAAGCAATATTTCAGTATTCTTTTCACAAAAAACAATCCCTACATGTATTGGCAATTTTTTTGATTGAATGCCAATAGATGTAACATTTCTTGCTTCAATAATATTTCCTTCGTAATCAATTACAAAAAAAGGAAGAATAGACTGTATGTTTTGTGACTTTATTTGGGTGATCATAGATTGAATGGGATAATAAATATATAACTAAAGGTGTTATTCAACCCAAATAAATAGGCCATTTTTCATACATACACAATTTAGCAATGCATAAGACATACCCTTACAATAAATCTAATGAACCCAATTAGATAGCCAAAACGATGCAACAAAATTCTTCTAGCAAAAAGTAGTAAATCTACTTCATGTGTAGTAAAACATTTAACTGCAACACAGTTGTTAAAGCTTCTTTTCTAAAAAAATTCCTTTGATAATACAAAACCTGGAAAATAAAATTTTCAAGATGATTTGTATTATTTGTGTTTTTTAAGAAAAAAATTTAGAATCAACATTTATTTAGTGTAATTGAGTGGATTGATACAATCAATTTTGGTGGTTTATAATACCATAGGCAAATGCATTTTTATGATGTTTAAATAAAAGTAATGTGCAATTAATCCATTAAGTCATTTTTCCAATTTAATCCATAAGCATCGTTTTCGTGAAAAAAAATGTTTTAAAATTGTTTTGTGTGTTTGCAATAAGTATCCTGTTTCCAAATTGTTGTTTTTATAATTGCATAGGCGTTTGTTTTCGTTAATAAATAAACGTTTTAGTACAATTTTGCTAGCTCACTTTTAATGCTAAGCCTTTCATTATCGTCTTGTATTTAAAGTATTAGTTGTTGCTTTATAAACAGGAGTAGTATTAGCAGCTATAGCAGTTGCAGGATTGTTCTCTGCTTTATACAAATATTTAGCATAAATACCCATTTGAGGCTGATCGTTACCTGCAATTGGATGCAAAGAAAGTGGGTAACTTTTCCACCAAGGACCAGCAGCCCAATAGCTTCCACTAATGTTGTTTGCTGTTAAATAACGTAAGAAATTATCCAATACTGGCAACCAACGCTTATCGTTTTTAGGGATACCAAATTCACCTACAAAACCCTTTTTACCATTGGCTTTTAACCAATTGATGAATGGTTTAATTTTTTCAACTCCAGTTTGCTCATGAATATTCATTTCATCGTAGCTATAAGCATATCTACCAGATAAATCTGTATCAAAGTAGCAATGTGCATTATAAATTAAGTTATCAGCTGGATCTTTTAAATTTTTTAAATTATCGCTATGTTCTGCCCATGTTGGTGCATTTGAATATCTATCTCCTTCAATCATGATATAAATACTAGGATTTACCTCTCTAATACCATTAATTGCCTGTTGTGCAGCATAAAACCAAGGATAATTACCCATATCATGTGGTTCGTTCATGATATCGAAAGCATAAATATTTTGAAAGCCATTTAAAGCTGTAGCAATTTTTTTCCAAACATCTTTAAAAGCAGCTAATGGAACTTCTGGAGAACCAATGATATACTCAATTCCATTGATTTTATAACGAGCAAAATTGTGCATATTTAACACCACCATTACACCAGAATTGGTACAGTCTGATAAGAACTTTTTCATGTAAGTAAGCTCTTGAACATCTAATGCACCGCCTAATTTTCTTTGAATACGCTCCCAACGAAAAGGCAATTGCATTACGCTAATACCTTTTTTAGCGAAATATTCAATTTCTGCTTTGTCAGGGTAGACATAATGTTTATTGTAAAGACCAGGAAGGCTTTCTGTACCAAATTCAGCACCACATAATGAAACTCCAAATGGTAATGGAGTGTATTGTGCTTTTGCATTTATTGCAAGAAGAAAAAGGGCTGCTACAAAGGTGATTAGAGTTTTCATGACTGTAGGATTTTGGATATCGCTTAATTGCAATCCAAAGGAACTACAGTATGAATTAGATTATTTTAGTATGCGGAATGAACTACTCATCAATTATTTACACATGTTTTGTAGTAATTTGATTATACCATTTTGTGAATTCGTTTAAAGCCAATTATATTAGATTGTTGCTGTGAGCATATTTTATAATATCGGCAAAACTTTGAAAATTCATTTTTTCAATAATTCTGCTTTTATAGGTGCTAATAGTATTAATGCTTACTCCTAAATCTGTAGCAATTGCAGATACGGATTTACCTTTTGCCAGCATTTGAAATACTTGATATTCTCTATCTGATAATTGTTCATGTGGCAATTTCTCTACATCATCTAAATATGCTTCAGCTAGTAATGAAGCAATTTCAGGTGTGATATATTTCTTCCCTTTTAATACAAATTCAATTGCCTTAATTAAATCGTTTGGTGCCGTATCTTTATTTAAGTAACCATTGGCTCCTGAACGAATGACCCTAACGGCATTTTTTTCTGGTAACGACATGCTTAATACCAAAATGGGTACTTTATTTTGAGCTTCTCTTGTTTGCTTTATAATATCGGTTACTGCAGGACCACTCATAAATAAATCTGTAACCACAATATCAAAAGTGTTGGTCTTTAGCTCATCTTCTAATGCATATGCATCATTTTTTTCTACAATTTCTGCAGATGGATACGCACTTGAAAGAATCATTTTTAAGCCTTGACGAATCATGATATGATCATCTACTAATAATATTTTCATAAAAAAAATT
>JBMLQZ010000357.1:0-9000 GCA_049241285.1 Chitinophagaceae bacterium
ATATCTGCCTGTGCATTATTGATAGCAGTTAAATAATCTACAGGACTCTCAATATTTTGAGCCTTAACAAATGAGCCTACAAATAAAATGATGCATAGAAACCAATTTCTAATAACTATAAATTTCATAAATTAATATTGATTTAAAAACGAATATCTGTAAAAAAACGATTTGATATATTCATTTTTTAAAATAGATAATTACGGAATCATTTTTACTAAAACTTCAAACGAAGTTTTAATATATGGATCTTTTGAAAGAAAATTAATCCATTGTTCGTTCATTAAATTTCGTTTTGTGGTGGAAGAAATTTGTTTATCATAAAAGCTTGGACTAATAATGCTAAAATTTGATGTTAATTTATTTTTTTCTACTTCAATTTCATCTTCTTCATCGGCTAATTCTACCTTTTTATACTCAGCTATAAAATCTGTTAAGAATAAAGAAATATCTTTTTCTACCTTTTTGATTTTCAATTGAGTAATCTTTTCTTGAATAGCCGAAAACACACTAGAGTTAGTAACTTCTGCTTGTGCAGTTGCTTTAATTACATTCATTGAAATTGGAGTATAAGGCTTGTAATATTTATTGGGTTCAATATCGTTTACAATCAAACTAAATTGTTGATCTGCTTCCCTTTCTCCATTTACAGATAACAAATCGGGCAAAATAATATCTGGCTGAACACCTTTACCCTGAGCAGTTTTACCGGTTACTCTATACAAACTAGATATGGTAATTTTTACATAAGCCTCTGCCTTAATAGAACGGTATTCTTTATCAAGACTTACAGTGGTATCTAAGGGAAGAATAATTTGTGCTGTTGCTTTACCAAAAGTAGGAGATCCAACAATTACAGCTCTATGATAATCTTGCAATGTACCAGCTAACATTTCAGAAGCAGAAGCACTATAACCATTTACCATTACCACTAAAGGACCATCATACAATGTTCCTCTATTTGCATCTTTAAGTGTATAAGGCTTTGGTTCTCTTGATTTTACTTGACCAACTGGACCAGCATCAATAAATATTCCTGCAAGTTCAATGGCTTCTTGCATAGAACCTCCACCGTTATAACGTACATCGATAATTAAGCCTTGAATATTTTCTTTTTTGAGTTTTAATATTTCCTTTCCAATATCATTAGCAGCACCATTAATGCCTATTTCATTTGAAGCCCAATCTTCATAAAAAGCAGGTAAAGAAATGTATCCTATTGATTTAGCACCTTTTAAAACAAAACTTTTTACTTTACTATCATCTTCTTCTCCATTATCAATTTCTTGTTTTTGTAAAATAACAGATTGTATAGTTCCATCTGCTTTACGAACAGATAATGTTAATTTATTGTTGGTATTACCCTCTAATAAATTACTAATAAATTCAGCACCTTTATCTGCTACAGTAATTGATTCTTTACCTTCCCATTGTACAGCAATTACTTTATCGCCAGCATTTAACAATCCACTTTTATAAGCAGGGCTACCTGGCTTTAATTCTCTAATTGCGACACTACCATCATCATCTTCATCTAAAGAAAATCCAAAACGTAAAGGTTTTTTTCCTAGTTGATTTTCAAAATTTGTTTTAGCATCTGCTGTAAAAAAACTACTATGAGGATCGTAAGCTTGAGCAACTACATTGCAATACACATTCATTAATTCTTTTTCAATAGCATTTGCTTGCTGCAATAAAGAACTGAATGAACGTTTTACTGATGTGATAATTTTTTTACGAGCAATGGGTTCTATACTATCTACAAACTTTTTTTGCACCAACGGTTTAGCACTATCTAGCCAATAACTTGCTACATAATTTAAAACCCCTTGTTTACAATATTTTGCAATTTTTTGTTGTAACAGAACATCATTTATTGCATAAGTGGTATCTTCTGTAACAGTTATTTTTTCTGACAAGTAAAGATTAAACGGCTTTTTTGCAAGTAGCGTTAATGTAGTATCTACTAAAATTATTTGTTGCTTATATAGGGTTAATAATTTGGTTAAAAAATCTGTTTTTCGCAATTTAATTTCATCATCTAAACGGGTTTGAAATACTTGTAAAGATTGAATATTTGCTTGTGTAAAAATAATTTTATCATGATCTAATTCAGAAAAAATAGAATGAAAAATATGCTGTGAAAATGCATCGTCTACTGGCTTTGGTTGAACATGAAACTTATCGGCCATTTTAGTGATTAAAAAAGCATTCTCAGCATTTTTCTGTAGTAAATTTTGTGCATTTATTGAAGAAGTGAAATAAGAAATACCAAATAAGAAAATAATAGTGAACCGAGAAAGCATACGACAAAATAAATTTATAGTGTTATGAAAGTTTGAAGAAAAAGAATAGTACTTAAACAGCATTTAAAACTGTAGTAACTTTTCAATAGATGCGTGTAACCTGCTTTTGGCTAAAAACTGTTTTTCTAACTCTAAATTGAAAGGCACTGGAGTATCTAAGCTAGCACACCTTACAATTGGTGCATCGAGTAATGTAAAACAATATTCACTTATCCAAGCACTAATTTCACCTGCTATACCACCAATAAGTGTGTCTTCATGCAATAACAATACTTTACCTGTTTTCTTTACAGCTAAACGTATTGATGTATAGTCTAATGGCTGTAAGGTTCTTAAATCTAGAATATGTAAAGAAACATCTGCATGTTGTTGTTGATATTCTAAAGCCCAATGCACACCAGCTCCATAAGTAATAACAGTAATATCTGTACCCTCATTAACAATATTTGCCTTGCCTATTTCTACTTCATAATAATCAGTTGGTACATTACCACTAATACTTCTATATAGGAATTTATGTTCGAAATACATAACAGGATTAGGATCGTTAATGGCCGCTATTAATAATCCTTTTGCATCAAATGGATTGGATGGATAAACAACTTTTAACCCAGGCACATGAGTAAACCATGCTTCGTTACTTTGACTATGAAAAGGGCCAGCACCAACACCAGCACCTGTTGGCATTCTAATAACTACATCGGCATTTTGTCCCCATCTATAATGAATTTTAGCCAAATTATTAACTATTTGATTAAAGCCAACTGTAACAAAATCGGCAAACTGCATTTCCATAACAGATTTACCACCTTCTAAACTAAAACCCAATGCAGCACCAACTATTGCACTTTCACATAAAGGCGTATTTCTAATTCTTTGCTTTCCAAATGTTTGAACAAATCCTTCTGTTATTTTAAAAGCTCCACCATATTCTGCAATATCTTGCCCCATAATAATAAGATTCTGATGCACCTTTAAAGATTGTTCTAACCCTTGTTTAATTGCATCAATCATTCTTATTTCAGAAAATGGCATTCCATTAGAATTATTGGAAGACTTAATAATAGGCCATTTATTAGTAGGTAATACTCTTTTTGCAAAAACATCAGTTATTTCTTCTTCAATTTTGGGAATTAATGGTTTGGCATTTGCCGCTATTGCCAATTCTTTTTCTATTTGAGATTTGAAAGTATTTCTAATATCGGCAATTTGCATTTCTGTAACAACCTTTTCTTCAATTAGAAATTGTTCAAAATTTTTAATAGGGTCTTTTTTACCCCATTCTTCCATTAATGCTTTAGGCACATATTTTACACCACTTGCTTCTTCATGCCCACGCATTCGAAAGGTTTTACATTCAATTAAATATGGCTGTTGATGTTCAATACAATATTCTCGAACATTTTTTATGGTATCATACACTTGAATAATGTTGTTGCCATCAATTGATTCTCCTTTTATGCCATAGCCTTTTGCTTTATCAATTAAATTTTCGCATTTGTATTGTTCTGAAGTAGGTGTACTTAACCCATAGCTATTATTCTCAATAATAAATATGACAGGCAAATTCCAAACGGCTGCAACATTTAGTGCTTCATGAAAATCGCCCTCACTTGTACCACCATCACCAGTAAATGCAAGAGCTACTTTTTTTTCTTTTTTTAAGGTATAAGCTAATGCTACACCATCAGCAATTGCTAACTGAGGACCTAAATGGGAGATCATTCCACATATAAAATGCTGTTTTGTACCAAAATGAAAACTTCTTTCTCTTCCTTTACTAAAACCTTCTTTATTGCCTTGCCATTGCATGAATAATTGATGAAGTGGAATATTACGTGTAGTAAAAACACCTAAATTTCTATGCAAGGGCATTATCCATTCATCTTTTTCTAGGGCTAATGTTGCACCTACACTTATTGCTTCTTGACCAATACCACTAAACCACTTGCTAATTTTACCTTGACGAAGCAGTGTGAGCATTTTATCTTCTATCATTCTAGGATACAACAAATGTTGATACATTTTAAGTAATTCATCATCATATAAACCTAAACGATTAAAATACATGGAGCAGAAGTTTTGTCGCTTACAAAATACTTGTATTTTTTTAAAAATGCAAGATTATATATAATAAAAAACCGAATTACGTGAATAATTCGGTTTTACATTATAAAATTATGAATTCTTAGTCTCTTTTAGCCAATCTGCTTAATAGTTTTAGTATTTCTATATATAACCAAACAATAGTTACTAATAAACCAAAAGCACCATACCATTCCATATATTTTGGAGCTCCTTGTTCAGCACCTTGTTCAATCATATCAAAATCTAGAATTAAGTTTAAAGCCGCAATTGCTACCACAAACAAGCTAATTCCAATACCCAACATGCTACTATCGTACATAAATGGCATATCTACTCCAAACCAACGAACAACCATGCTTATTAGATAAAATAATCCAATACCCATAGTTGCAGCAATAATTACACTTTTAAACTTCTCAGTTGCTTTAATTATTCTAAAATTATAAAGCAAAAACATTGCTATGGCTACACCAAAAGTTAAGCCTACTGATTGCATGATAATGCCTGGATATTTTTCTTTGAACATTTCATTGAAAAATACAGAAATACCTCCTAAGAAAAGACCTTCTAGCAAAGCATATAATGGAGCAATGTATTGTGCCCAATTTGGTTTAAATGTCATTGCTAATGCACAAATTAACCCTCCAAAAACGCCAACCATCATAAGAATAGTAGTTGTTTGAGGTTTTCCTGCTCCAAATAAATGCCAAGTATAAGCTGCTGAGCCTAAAACCATTAGCATTAAAAACCCAAACTTGTTAATAGTGCCTCTTACACTCATTGTACCCTGCAATTCGGCTATATTGCTAGCACTTTTATCAAAAATTTTCTCTGTTAATGTTGGATTACTTGATTTAAACAATTCCATAATAATATCATTTTTACAAGGTCAAATATAGTAATTCAAATTTCGAATGAAGCGTTAAATCATAAAAAATATTATTATCAGAAATACAAACATTCAACTAGTCATTTCTACATCTGTAATAATTTTGATTGACAAACAAAATTTGTTACTGTTACATCGGTTTTAGCAATAGCGTTAAAACCTCCTTCTATTTCTGTAAAATTTCTAAATCCTCTAGCTTGTAACAGAGAAGCTGCAATCATGCTTCTGTAACCACCAGCACAGTGTATATAAAAATGTTGTTTGGGTAAAATAGTATTGATCCACTCATTAATATACGCCAAAGGTTTGTTGAATGCATCTGCAACATGTTGTGCTTGATATTCTGTTTCTTTCCTAACATCAACAACTATATCTTTTTCTTGAGTAAAATTTTTTGAAAACAATTCGGCAGAAATTCGATGAATACTATCCACTTCTTTTCCTGAGTTTAACCAACTTTCAAAACCATTTTCTAAATGCCCTAACACATTATCAAAACCTACCCTACTAAGTCTTGTAACCGTTTCAGTCTCTTTACCTTTTGGAGTAACTAACAAAATGGGTTGATTTACATCGGCAATTAATGCACCCACCCAAGGTGCAAAGTCTCCATTTAAACCAATATTGATTGATTGTGGAATAAAAGCTTTATAAAATTCATCTGCATTTCTGGTATCTAATATCAGAGCTTCATGCAACGCTGCTATTTTTTCAAATGATTCAGCATCAAAAGCTGTGAGCCCTTTTTCTAATACTGTTTCAAAACTGGCATACCCTTTTTTGTTCATAGCTACATTTCCACCAAAATAATTAGGTGGTGGCAATAATCCATCAGTTACCGCTTTAATAAATGCTTCTTTGTTTGGCTGGTTTAAAGCGTAGTTCATTTTCTTTTGATTTCCAAGGGTGTCTACGGTTTCTTTCATCATATTTTTACCACAAGCACTTCCTGCACCATGGGCTGGATAAACAATTACATCATCGGCTAAAGGCATTATTTTATTCATTAAACTATCATATAACATACCTGCAAGATCTTCCATGGTCATATTTGCAGCCTTTTGTGCAAGATCTGGTCTTCCAACATCGCCTAAAAAAAGTGTATCGCCAGAAAAAATTGCGTAATCTTTTCCTGTGGCATCTTTCAATAAAAAAGTGGTACTTTCTAGCGTATGACCAGGAGTATGTAACACAGTAATGGTAATATCACCAATTTTAAAAACTTGTTCATCTTCAGCTGATATACATTCAAATTCGCAAGTAGCATTAGGACCATAAACAATAGGTGCATTGGTTTTTCTGCTTAAATCAACATGTCCACTTACAAAATCTGCATGAAAATGTGTTTCAAAAATATATTTAAGTTGTACATTATCTTTTTCAATTCTATTTAAATAGGGTTGAATTTCTCTTAATGGATCAATAATTGCAGCCTCTCCATTACTAGTAATATAGTAAGCTCCTTGAGCCAAACAACCTGTATAAATTTGTTCTATTTTCATATCATTAATTTTCGATTACTTAAAATTGTAGAATTTCTTTTAATAGAATATACACACTCATTACACAAACAAACCAACCAAACATTCTTTTCAAGTGTAGACTATCTATTTTAGAAGAAAAAAAACTACCAATAAAAATGCCCACAATTGCAATTATGGTAATAGCTAATAGCAAATACCAATCTATAACAAAATTTCCCCAATCGCCTAAAAAGCCAAATAATGAATTGAGTGTAATAATTAAGAGAGAAGTACCAATTGCTTGTTTAATAGGCATATGAAATAATAATACAAGTGTTGGAATTAATAAAAATCCGCCTCCAGCACCAAAAAAACCTGTAGCCAACCCAATAAGTACACCATGCATTAAGAGGGATGTATATTTAGGTGTATGAAATTCATAAGCCGATGCTTTTTCCTGAATTACTCGTTTACTTTTAATCATTGCTACAGCTGCAAAAAACATGAGAATTGCAAACAAACTCATGGTAACCATTGATTGTGATAACACAAATCCATTATCAAACACCATTATTATTTTAGGAATAATGGGCAACAGCAATTTTCTTGTAAAAAAAACAGTTGAAATAGAAGCTGCTCCAAAAACAATTGCGGTTTTAATTTGAACATTTCCTTTTTTATAATTAATAACGGTTCCTACAAGCGATGTGCTTCCTACAATAAACAAAGAATAAGATGTTGCAATTACAGGCTGCATACCCAAAATATATACAAGTATGGGTAAAGTAAGAATAGATCCTCCCCCTCCTATTAACCCTAGAGATATGCCTACCAAAGCAGCTAATATTAAACCCAATATTTCCATAATTTTTATTTCATTGCAAAAATAATAGTAGCATACTCCTTAAAACGGTGACAAAAGTTACACAATAAACTAGCAAACTTTTTCTTAAACCAATAGTACATTATTCAATTTCACCATTTAGATATTTTCAAAAATCAATCATATTATATTTCTATAAAATACAATATTTTTAATTCTCTCAAGTAAATCTCGGCTTTATAAATGAAATTTGGTGTCTTGAATTTTCTAAATGTTTTTTCTTTCATTTTCATTCTTTTAAAAGGCACATTGCAAATCATATTTAATTATCTTCGCTGCTTATCACACACTTATTCAGAATTTTATGAGCTGTGAGACAAGAAATAAGATATCGATTCATTTAAAAAATTGCCAAAAGCATGATCAACACTGTATTGCCTATTATAATTGGTGTCATTGCACTAATCGCTGGAATTGTAGCGGGTAGATTCATTTTTGCAAAAAATACAAAACAGCAACTTGAAGAAGCCGACAACAAAGCACAAAACATTATTAAAGAAGCCGAATTAAGGGCCGAAACACTTAAAAAAGAAAAATTATTAGAAGCTAAAGAAAAATTTGTTCAACTAAAATCTGAGTATGATAAAGATGTTTTAGAAAGAAATAAGAAAATTGCAGAATCTGAAGCTAGAACAAAACAAAAAGAACTAGCCATTAATCAAAAAGAAGCTAGTCTTGATAAACAGGTTAAAGAAAATGAAACAATTAAAGAAAATCTAAACAAGCAGATTGAATTAATTAATCAAAAAAGAACAGAATTAGAAAAACACCAAGAAGAACATATTAGAAAACTTGAAAAAGTTGCTGGTTTAACTGCTGAAGAAGCAAAAGCTCAATTAATTGAAGGTTTAAAAAGCCAAGCAATTTCTCAAGCACTTGTTTTACAACAAGAAATTATTGAAGATGCAAAACTAAAAGCCAATAAAGAGGCTAGAAAAATTGTTATTCAAACCATACAACGTACTGCTGCTGAACAAACAATAGAAAACACCGTTTCTGTATTTAACTTAGAAACCGATGAAATAAAAGGGCAAATTATTGGACGTGAAGGTAGAAATATTAGAGCCCTTGAAGCAGCTACAGGTGTAGATTTAATTGTGGATGATACTCCTGAAGCAATTGTATTATCATCATTCGATCCATTAAGAAGAGAAGTGGCTCGTTTAAGCTTACAACGCTTAATTGCCGATGGTAGAATTCACCCAGCAAGAATTGAAGAAGTTGTAGAAAAAACCAGAAAACAATTAGATGAACAAGTTGCAGAAATTGGGGAAAGAACTGTTATTGAATTGGGTATTCATGGCTTACATAAAGAATTGGTAAGAATGGTGGGTAGAATGCGTTTCCTTTCTTCTTATGGTCAAAACTTAT
>JBMLQZ010000358.1:0-5396 GCA_049241285.1 Chitinophagaceae bacterium
CTGAGATATTGTGCAACGTTGTCGTTACAGTAAATCAAACAAATTATTTCACAATAAAAAAGATAATTTGATTTGGTTAATTCATAAAAAATGCAGCATTTTACACAGAATTATACTCTCTAGAAAAAAGCCTTTAAATTACATGCCTATTCGATACAACGTTTACAATGAAGTATACAAAAAGGTTACTATTACTGCTATTTGCAATTATTGCACAAAATAAAGGCAATACACAGTTTCGTAAGTATTCAAATGAGTTTTTAAATATTGGTGCTGGAGCAAGAGGCTTAGCAATGGGTTCTGCACAAATAGCAAGTGTACAAGATGGTACAGCAGGTTACTGGAATCCTGCAGGTTTAGTATATGTTACCAATCAACCACAGTTAAATGTTATGCACGCCGAATATTTTTCTGGCATAGCAAAATACGATTATGCTTCACTTGCTTTTCCATCAAAAGATCAAAAACGCACTTTAGGAATTTCATTATTACGTTTTGCTGTAGATGATATTCCAAACACTTTGTATTTAGTAGAACCAGATGGCAGCATCAACTACAATAACATCACAACTTTTTCCTCGGCCGATTATGCTTTTTTATTAAGCTATGCTCAAAAAATTAAAGACGAGCCAGATTTTACCATTAGTGTAGGTGGCAACGCAAAAATTATTCATAGAAATGTAGGCAGCTTTGCAAAAGCATGGGGTTTTGGATTAGATGCAGGTATTCAAATTCATAATGGAAAATGGCGTTTAGCTGCTGTTATAAGAGATGCCACAACCACATTTAATGCATGGAAGTATACATTTACCGAAAGAGAAAAAGAAGTATTGTATCTTACTAATAACGATGTGCCAGTAAAAAGTACAGAAAATACAGCACCAAGATTAATTGTGGCTGCTGGATATCTTTTTAAAGTATCACAAAAATTTAGTTTGTTAGCTGAAGCCAATGTTCATCTTACTTTCGATGGCAAAAGAAACACTTTAATAAGTTCATCAGCAATGAGTGCCGACCCGAATATTGGGTTAGAAGCAAGTATTAATAAGAGTTTGTTTTTACGAGCAGGTATTTCAAATTTTCAACGAGCTTTAAGCGATGGTGACACTACCAATCAAAAAAAAGTTTGGATTTATCAACCAAGTTTAGGTGCAGGTTTTAAAATAGGTAATGCTTCAATAGATTATGCATTTACCAATTTAGCTAATCAAGATAATCCTTTATATACCCATATATTTTCTTTAAAAATAGACTTGGTAAAAAAAGTAAAATAACTGTCAGTTATGCGTACGCTACTCATTTGTTTACTCAGCATTATTTCCATTCAAATGGTTGCACAACCATTAAATAACGAATGGATTGATTATAATAAAACCTATTACAAATTTAAAGTAGGTAAAACAGGCTTATACAGAATTAATCAATCTACTTTGGCCAGTGTAAATATTCAAAACACACCAATAGAACATTTTCAATTATGGAGAAATGGTAAGCAAGTTCCTTTATTTGCTAGTAAACAATCTGGTGCATTTACAGCAACAGATTACATTGAATTTTGGGGAGAACAAAATGATGGTCAACTAGATAAATTTTTATACAGAGATCCAAACTTTCAGTTAAGCGATAAAATTAGTTTGCAAACCGATACGGCAGCCTTTTTTTTAACAATTAATACCAATGTAGCCACTAATCTTAGATACATTACAGAAGCCAACAATGTAGCAGGAAATACCTTGCCAGTTGAACCATTTTTTATACATCAACATCGAATAAATTTTAGAGATATTATCAATAGAGGTTTTGCTCAAAGTGTTGGTGAAAATGTTTATTCATCATCTTATGATAATGGGGAGTTTTTTAGCAGTAATGAAATTAGGTTAGCTAATCCTTTAAATTTCACTGCATCAAACTTGTTTATTGCAAATAATAGCTCATCAGCAAGCATACAAATTGGTATGGCAGCCAACGCTTCAAAAGCAAGAAGTATTGAACTAAGTGCAAATAACACAGTGTTATTAACGCAACAAATGAACGGCTTTACTGCTGCTAATTATAGTAATAATAATGTTCCACTTTCTTTGTTTAATAATGCTACAGAATCTTTTAGAATCAGAATTGTTACTACTGATAGTTTTGATAGGGTAGTGTGTGCATATGTAAACATGCAATATCCAAGACAATTTAACTTTGGAGGAGCTGCTAATTTTACATTCAATTTACCTGCTAGTGTTTCAGGAAAGTTTTTAAATGTTACCAATTTTAATTCAGGTAGTGCAACAGCAGTTTTGTACAATATTACCCAACAAAAAAGGTTTATAGCAAATACTTCCATCAATGGAATACTGCAATTCGCATTACCAGCCTCTACTGAAAATTGTGAGTATATATTAGTGAGTCAAGATGCTTCCAATATTCAATTCGTAAATAGTATTCAACAAAAAACGTTTACCAATTTTGCCAATAGCAATCAACATGCAGAATATTTAATTATAACTAATCAAATATTAACCAATAATAGCAATGCTGTAGAACAATATAGAGCTTATAGAAATAGTATTGCTGGAGGAAATTTTACTGCTAAAATTTATGATATTGATGAGTTGGTAGATCAGTTTGCTTTTGGAATAAAAAAACATCCAATAAGTATTAAGAATTTTGTTCGATTTGCAAAACAAAACTTCACCACAAAACAGCCTTCTTTTCTATTTTTAATTGGTAAGGCAACCACTTATGAAGATTATAGAAGAAGAGAAAGTTCACCTTTTGCAGATAGATTAAATTTAGTGCCAACATGGGGTTGGCCAGCTTCTGATATATTACTTGTTTCATCTACACTTGCTCCCATTCCATCTATAGCTGTTGGTAGATTATCTGCCATAACACCTCAAGAAGTAACTACTTATTTAGATAAAGTAAAAGCTTTTGAATTGCAAGCAACATCAACTATACAAACCATTGCAGAAAAAGCTTGGATGAAACAGATGGTGCATGTTGCAGGAGCAAATGATGCTAATTTAGATGCGTTATTAACTGGTTATTTAAGAGGATATGAGAATATAGCAAAAGACACTTTAATTGGTGCAACTGTCAACAATTTTGGTAAAAGTACTACTGGTGCTGTAACTACCATTACGAATGCAGAAATGGAAAATTTATTTGCAAAAGGTATTAGTTTACTCAGCTATTTTGGGCATTCAGCAGCATCTGCATTAGATTATAATTTGAATGACCCATCTGCATATAATAACACAGGAAAATATCCTTTCTTTTTAGTAAATGGATGTAGTGCTGGAAATTTTTTCGATTTTGATGAATCACGTTTTTCAGTAACCACTTCTTTAGCAGAAAAATTTGTTTTTGCTCCACAAAAAGGTGCAATAGGGTTTATTGCAAGTACTCATTTTGGCTTAACTACTTATTTAGATATCTATTCTTCTGGCTTTTATCGTTCAGCTGCAAGAACAGCTGGTTATGGTAAGCCTATATCAAAAAATATGGCCGACGCTATAACAGCATTACAAAACTCTTCTGGTAATTTTAATGATTATTTTGCTAGGCAACATGCCGAACAAACCATTTTACATGGTGATCCTGCACTAAAAATGTATAGTCATCCAAAACCAGATTTTGTAGTAGAAGCTCCACAAGTTGTAATTAGTCCAAGTATACTATCAATTGCCGATAATCAATTTAATGTAAAAGCCAAACTGTATAATATTGGTAAAGCAATAGGTGATTCTGTTTTAGTAACCATCAAAAGACAATATCCAGATGGTACAACAGATATACTGTATTTACGTAAAATTAAATCTGTAAGATTTGTTGATTCTGTAAGTATAACAGTGCCAATTATAGCAACAAGAGATAGAGGAACCAATCAAATTATTGTTCAAATTGATGGAGATGCAGCTTATGATGAAATTAGTGAGAGCAATAATATAGTGAATGCTCAATTTGTAATTTTCGATGATGAATTAAGACCAATTTATCCATATAATTTTTCAATCATCAATCAATCATCAGTTAAGTTGTTAGCTTCTACTGCTAATCCATTAAATGTTGCAAGAAATTATGTAATGGAAATGGATACTACAGCGTTGTTTAATTCTTCTTTCAAAATAACAAGAAATACTACTTCAATTGGTGGTATTGTTGAATTTAACCCAGGTATTGCATTTACTGATAGTACGGTATATTATTGGCGTGTTGCTCAGGTACCAACTAATGGTCCTATCAGATATAATGAAAGTAGTTTTATGTTTACTACTGCTCCTGATGGAGGATTTGGACAATCGCACTTTTATCAACATACAAAATCAACTACCAACAGAATAAGTTTAGATAGTAATAATAGACGTTGGAAATTTGGCAACAATCAATCTCTGGTACAAATTTCACATGCAATTTTTCCTTTTAATAGAGATGATGTGAATTTTCAAATTACCATTAATGGAAAAATTATTACACAAAGTGCTTGTTTAGGAAACTCTATCATTTTCAATGTATTTGACGGGGTAACACTTAAGCCATTGCATAATCAAGCTGTACCTTCTTTGATAGGTGATGGAGGAAATTATGGAGGATTTATGGGTAGTGTAATGGCTTGTGATAAAACAGGGGCTAAATACAATTTTGAATTTTCGTATTTAGATGTTGTGAATAGAAATAAAATCAGAGACTTTTTAAATTGGATTCCTAGTGGGGCAATTGTAACTGCCAGATTAATTTTTGATAATGGTAATGCTAATAATAGTTATGTAAACGATTGGAAGAATGATGGTACAAGTAACACTATGTATCATACATTGAAACAAGCAGGTTTTGTAGATATAGATTCATTTAATGCCCCAAGAACTTTTAGTTTTATTTACAAAAAGAATAGCACTGCTTTTGCTCCAATTTCAAAATTCACCAATGGCTTATTCGATAATATTTTATTGAATGCAATTGTAACTAATACAGATACTCTAGGTTATATGTATTCACCAACATTTGGCCCTGCAACAAGTTGGAAACAAATGCAATGGAGAGGAAGTAGTTTAGACAATTCAAATGGTGATGTGCCTGATGTAGACATAATTGGAGTGAATGTGAATGGACAAGAAACTAAGCTGTTAACAGTTGCAGCTAATAATCAAAATGTTGATATTTCTAGTATTAACGCAGCTAATTTTCCATTCATAAAATTGGCTATGAAAAATCAAGATAGCATTCATTTTACACCTTATCAATTACGTTATTGGAGGCTTACAGGAAACATGTCTCCTGAAGGTGCTTTAGCTCCCAATATTTCGTATAGTTTTAAAGATACACTTGAAGCAGGAGAGCCATTATCTGTTGCAATTGCTTTTAAAAATGTGAGCAATGTTGCCTATTCAGATAGTGTGTCTGTAAAA
>JBMLQZ010000359.1:0-3216 GCA_049241285.1 Chitinophagaceae bacterium
ACCAAATTTAATTGTTCTAATTCTTCCCAAAGTTTCTTCTATAAACAACAATGTTTTCATCAATATTTCTGGAGCCAATTCAGTTTGTACTATTAACACCTGATTATAAAAATCTGGCTGATTGGTTAAACCCCAAGCAGCAGTTTGATAAATACTAGAAGCTGCTGTTACTTTACCACAAGCTTGTTGTATGGCTTTTTGTGCTAATTGCAAATATTGTTTGCGATTACCTAAATTACTGCCTAATAAAAGATACGCTGTATACAACATTATTAACGATATATTTTTTCAACTAATCAAATGTAAAGCCTTTCAATTCATGAAAAATAAGTTCTAGAAAAACCTTGTTTCAATTAACTAAATCAATAACAGTTACGCATGTATCTGCAACTATTTTTTAAAAAGTCATTTTCTGTACTAACTATTTTCTTTTTATAAAACTGTATATTCTAATAGATTTGCCAAAACAATTGTTTCATGCAAGCAAAGTACAGCCAAATACAAGCCATGTTGGCTATTTCTAAGGCAAGCTTAAAATCTATTTTACGCAGTCCTTCTACCGTAATATTTAGTATTGCGTTTCCTTTAATTTTTATTCTGGTATTTGGATTAATTGGTGGAAGTAGTGGTGTTTCTTTAAATGTAGTTTTTTCGGCTAAGTCAGATACATTAAATCCTATCTATCCAATTTTAAAAAGCATTCCTAATTTAAAAATTAAAAACAAATCTGGTGCTGCATTAAAAGAAGATTTAGAAAAGGGAAGAATTGTTGCTGAGATTACTATTGTAAAAACAGCCAATGCTGCTGTACCTTATTCAATACAATTAAAAAGTTCTGAAGCAGTTAGCCCACAAAATATTCAAGTATTAAAATCAATCATTAACAGCATTGTTAGTGGAATAAATAAGGTTCAATATCCAACCAATAAAACCATAGCACAAGTAGAAGAAAATGTTCAAAAAATTCCAGGAAGAGTTTATAGAACAATAGATTTTATTTTGCCTGGTCAATTAGGCTTTTCATTGCTTAGTGCTGGTGTATTTGGCGTAGCATTTTTATTTTTCAATTTAAGACAACAACTTGTTTTAAAACGCTTTTTTGCCACACCAATTAAACGTTCTTACATTGTTTTAGGCGAGGCAATTAGTCGTGTTATTTTTCAATTAATTACTGCCATCATCATTATTGGTATTGGTCATTATGCTTTTAATTATACATTAGTAAATGGCATTTATACTTTTATAGATATAATGATATTAAGCTTTATAGCTTTATTGGTATTTATGGGTTTTGGCTTTATCGTTAGTAGTTTAGCTAAAAATGAAAGTACCATTCCTCCATTTGCTAATTTGTTTACACTACCTCAATTTTTATTGGCTGGTACATTTTTTTCAATAGATAATTTTCCTACTTGGTTACAACCTATTTGTAGAATTTTACCGTTAACACATTTTAATACAGCCATGAGAAACATTGCTTTTGAAGGTGCTAGTTTAATGAGCTGTTGGAGAGAAATTGGCGTTTTAGGTATTTGGGGAATTATAATTTATGCTGTTGCAGTAAAAACCTTTAAGTGGGATTAAAAAATACGTATGAGATTTATTAAACTAATTATGTATAGTGGTGTAATATTATTTATTGTAGCAACCACTATTGGCTTATTATTTCCATCAACAGTGGTTGTTTCAAGGGCAATAGATATTGTAGCTCCTAAAGATTCTGTAATGAATTATATACAAAACATTCCTCGTTGGAAATTTTGGATGGAAGGTGTTAATGATACTACCACAAAAATATTATCCAATAAACAAGCACTATTAGGTAATACATCTGTTGCCATTACAAATATGAATGACTCTATGGTAACATCTACTTGGACGAATAAAAACAATGTTCAACAACTTTGTACCATTACTTTATATCACCATCAAAATAATCCTACAACTGTATGTCATTGGCAATTTGTTCAAAAAATTCAATGGTATCCTTGGGAAAGATTTGCTTCAATGATGAATGATAAAATTTTAGGAACTATGATGGAAAAAAATTTACAACAATTGAAAGTATTGGTAGAGCAAGAATAATCTTTTACAAATGCAATAACCCTACTTTGTGCAACGTATTCATAGGTTTGTTATCCCAAAACAATTCAAAATCTATATCAGGTAAATTGGCTTCAAAATCTTTTTTCAATTCTTGCAATGAATAAGTTTTAAAATTACTAACATGTAGTTGTGGCAATAAATTTACAAGCCACTCGCCTTCTGCTTTATTCAGCTGAATTTGCAAAGTTTCTTGTTTGGTTTCAAAAGTAAGAATAGCTTGCTCCCATTGGTGGCCTTTTTTCGATTTGGTAATGATTGCTACCTCAGGTTGTTTGCCTAGCCAAATTACTTTAGCTGATGGTTTATGTGACAAGAAAGTATCTGCCAACAAAGCATTTTCAATAAAATCAGGTGCTACCGTCGTTTTAGGAACTTTCATATCAAACCATTTGTGTAATGGATCATCGAAACAAAGCCCGTGCATATAGTTAAACAAAGATTTTTTTAATCCAAAACCAAACGAATCATGATCGGTGCCTGATTCATCAATATGTTCAACATCATTATCTGCAAACATAATTTCAACAGCTTTTGCCTTACGTACACCAAACTTTTCTGGATTCATACCAACAGGACTATGTGCTGTCATGGCAAATTGATGCCAAAAGGCAGATTGCAATATTCCAGTTTTAAACATTTGCCGTACCATTTCTAAAGAATCAATGGTTTCTAGTGCTGTTTGTGTAGGAAATCCATACATTAAATAAGCATGCACCATAATACCGGCTTCTGTAAAATGTTTATTTACTTGAGCTACTTGAGCTACCGTAATTCCTTTATCTATTAATTGTAGTAATCTGTCAGAAGCCACTTCCAATCCACCTGAAACTGCAATACAACCAGCTGCTTTTAGCAATAAACACAAGTCTCTTGTAAAGCTTTTTTCAAATCGAACATTTGTCCACCAAGTAACCGTTAATTTTCTTCTTAAAATTTCAATAGCCAAGGCTCTCATTAAAGCTGGTGGTGCAGCTTCATCTACAAAGTGAAAACCAGAATTACCAGTTTGCTGTATCAAAGTTTCCATCCTATCTACCAAAGTATTTGCAGCAACAGGCTCGTAGAGTTTAATGTAGTCTAGTGAAATATCACAGAAAGTACATTTTCCCC
>JBMLQZ010000360.1:0-2036 GCA_049241285.1 Chitinophagaceae bacterium
ATCGATATAAAACTAACAACGTTAGGAGGAAGATATAGCACACCAGTAAATCTTGCTGCTTCAATTGCTGCTAAAAGAGAGATTATTGATGAATCTAAATACAATGCAGAACAGCTAAAAGGTTACTTTAGATTAGATACCAAATTTGGATTTAGATTGAATAGTAGTAAACGAAAAGTAAGTCAAATATTTTATCTCGATTTTCAAAATGTAACCAACCAAAAGAATATTTTCTTAAGAAGATACAATCCTGAAAAAGAACAAATAGGCGAGGTGAATCAAATAGGTTTCTTCCCAGATTTATTGTTTAGAGTACAGTTTTAAACATACCAGTTCTTTACTTATTCATTTACTTAATTAAACCCTTGTTTACAAAATATTTGATATTCTAGTTAGTTATGGTTTCACTCATCATTCAATTAATGCAACGAAATGCACTTTTATTTTGGTTTGGTCTTTTGTACTTTTTGGGTGGAATGATTTCTACAATTCTTATAAATTATTCTAGCACTCAAGTAAATAATATTAATGCTTGGATAAAGCCAATGAAGTTCTTTTTTAGTGCCGCAATTTTTTCATTTACAATGGCTTGGCTGTTGTATGAATTGCCATCAATGAATTATAACAATTACAGCATTATGGTAGTAGTTGTATTGACATTTGAATTATTGGTTATTACATGGCAGGCTGCAAATGGAAGATTATCACATTTTAATACAAGCAAACCTTTGTACGCTCATTTATTTACCTTAATGGGTGTTGCTATTGTAGTGCTTACAATTTGGACTTTGTTAGTTGGAATTCACTTTTTTACAAAAGATACCAATCATATTCAAAAAGGCTATTTATGGGGCATTCGATTGGGAATAATCATTTTTGTAATTGCTGCTTTTGAAGGTGGATTAATGGGTGCAAGATTATCACATACAGTTGGAGGAACAGATGCAAGTGAGGGGTTGCCAATACTTAATTGGAGTAAGCATTATGGCGATTTAAGAATAGCTCATTTTTTTGGAATGCATGCTTTACAAATACTACCAATAGCAGGTTATTATTTGTTTAAGCAAACGCAGTCAATAATTGTATTTTCAATAGTCTATGCTTTAATTGTTTGTTTCTTTTTTATTCAAGCCTTAAAAGGAATATCTATTTTAAAAACAACTTCTTTGTCTTAAAAACAGCAATAAAAAAGCGTTGTTAAAAATTTAACAACGCTTTTTTATTAAGTGATTATTCCCACTCGATAGTTGCAGGGGGCTTGCTACTAATATCATAAACAACTCTATTAATACCCCTTACATTATTAATAATTTCATTAGAAATATTGGCTAAAAACTCATAAGGTAAATGAGCCCAATCTGCTGTCATACCATCAACACTTGTAACGGCTCTTAATGCAACTGTATACTCATACGTTCTTTCATCACCCATCACTCCAACACTTTTTACAGGTAACAAAATGGTTCCTGCTTGCCAAACCTTATTATACAAATCAAACTCCTTTAAACCTTTTGTATACAGTGCATCGGCATTTTGCAATAATTGTACTTTTTCTTCCGTTACTTCTCCTAAAATTCTTATTGCTAAACCTGGTCCAGGAAATGGATGACGATATAATAAATCGTATGGAATACCTAATTCTAATCCTACTTTTCTTACTTCATCTTTAAATAAAGAACGTAAAGGTTCTACTAACTTTAAATTCATTTTTTCAGGTAATCCACCAACATTGTGATGCGATTTAATTGTAACCGATGGTCCATGAACACTAGCACTTTCAATAACATCTGGATAAATGGTTCCTTGTCCTAAAAAAGTTGCTCCTGCTACTTTTGATGCTTCTTCTTGAAATACATCAATAAATAATTTACCAATGGTTTTTCTCTTTTCTTCAGGGTCAGATTTTCCTTTCAACGCATCATAAAATCGATGCTTTGCATCAATACCTGTTACGTTTAAATCTAGTTGTTTATAAATAGCTAATACTTGTTCAAATTCATCTTTTCTTAAAACACCATTGTCTACAAAAATGCCAT
>JBMLQZ010000361.1:0-5252 GCA_049241285.1 Chitinophagaceae bacterium
TGGTCAAAATAACAAGATTAAACAATATTGCTTTTAAAAAGAATAGAAATAATCTTTACTTATTTAATTAATTGTATGAAATTAAAATTATTAGCTTTTTCGTTTTGCTTTTTTGTTTCAATGGCTACTTTATATGCACAAAGTGATTATGTAATGTTAGGATCGAGACAATACGCTGTTTTAGACAGATTTGAAGTGATGCTTCAAAAAGATTCTGTTTTAAATTTTTCGGCAATAAAGCCTTTTAGTAGAAAAGTAATTACAGAGCGTTTGGAATATATTAAAGAATTAGCTCAACAAGGAAAAATTAGTTTATCAAAAGCAGATAAGTATAATATTGAAGTAATTCTGAAAGATAACTTTGAATATTCAAAAGCTTTTTCTGGAAAAGACACTTCTTTAAAATTTAAAGATATCTTCTCTAAATCTGTTTTAAAGAACCCACCTTATGTTGGCGTAAAAAGAGGTGACTTTTCTTTATACGCTACTACCTATTTAAATCTGTCTATGGGTAAAGACAATCAACTGTCAAATAACCTATTTAACAATGCAAGAGGTATTTATGTAAGAGGTACTGTTACTAAAAATTTAGGCTATTATACTTATTTGACTGAGAACCAAGAAAGAGACCCACTTTATGTTCAGCAATTTGAACAAAAGTTTGGAGCTGTTCCTGGTGAGGGTTATTACAAATCTGGATTTAAAGGTAATGGCTACGATTTATTTAATGCAAGAGGTGGAATCATGTTTAATGCAGGCAAAGGGGTTGACATGCAATTTGCATACGATAAAGTGTTTATTGGCAATGGATACAGAAGTTTAATATTGAGTGATTTTAGTAACAACTTTTTATTTTTTAAAATCAATACTAGATTATGGAAATTTAATTACCATTTGTTATACGCACAATTGGTTCGTACACATAGAAGAACTACGGATTATTTAAGACCACAGAAATACATGGCCTACCACCAATTAGATATTCAAGCTACTAAATGGCTACAAATTGGTTTATACGAAAACATCATGTTTGGCAGAAGCAATGGCTTTGACTTATCTTATTTAAATCCTGTAATATTCTATAGAGCTGCAGAAATACAAAACGGAAGCCCAGACAAGGTAACTATAGGCTTAAATATTAAGGCCAATGTGATGAAGAAAACGCAGCTATATGGTCAGTTTGTTTTGAATGAATTTTTATTAAGTGCCATCACTAACTATAGTTCTGGAAGTCATGTAAATAAGCAAGCATTACAAGTTGGCGGTAAAAGCATAGATGTATTTGGCATAAAGAATTTAGATGTTCAAGCAGAGATGAATATTATTCGTCCATTTGTATATTCACATTGGGATACTGCAGGAAGCTTTACACATTACAACCAACCTTTAGCACACCCATTAGGTGCTAATTTAAGAGAATATATTGGCATTTTAAGATATCAACCAATCCCTAAATTACAATTACAAGCAAAGGTTATTGCTTATAAACAAGGCTTAGATTCTGCTGGAAGAAACTTTGGATCTAGCCCTTTCAGATTATATACAGACAGGCCAAGAAATGAAGGTTTTTTCATTGGAAGTGGCATTCCTGTAAACACATTAATTGCTTCATTTACGGCCACCTACGAACTACTTCCTAATTTATTTCTTGATGCCAACACTACCATAAGAAATTATAAAAAACAAGGTGCTGTAGACTTTAATACCGGAATATATTCGTTTGGTTTACGATTAAACTTACAAAGAAGAGAATTTGATTTTTAGTTGAATTTATAGATTATTTGGCATTACGCTTTTGAATAAAAAATTAAAAATATTAGTTAACTATTTTGTAGCACCATGGCTATTTATTTGGCTTAGCTATAGTATTTACAATGCTATTATTGAACAAAAAGATTTAGCAACCTCTTGGAATACGATTGTTCACAACTTTAATACCAGTTCAAAATGGCGATTAATAGTTGCTTGTTTGCTAATGGTATTGAATTGGGGTTTGGAAGCAAAAAAATGGCAATTATTAATGCTAGCAATTCAACCACTAACATATAAAAGAGCATTAAGAGCAGTTTTTAGTGGTCAAGCATTAGCCCTTGGAACTCCCAATAGAATTGGTGAGTTTGCTGGTAGAATTGTTTTTTTAGAAGAAGGAAATCGATTAAGAGGTGTTTCGCTTTCAGTAGTAGGAAGTTTAGCACAAATAATTGTAACTTTTTTTATGGGCGTAATTGGCTTAATATACATTTATATTGCACTAGCAAAGCAACTGAGTATTTTTCAAGACGTTTCTATATTATGGCTAAAGGGTTTACTTAGTATATTAAGTGTATTTTCAATTTTACTACTCATTTTTTTTTATAATCTTTCATGGATAACCAAAGTTTTTGAAAAAATTAAAATTGTATTTAAGTACAAATTTTTTATAGAAAAACTAGAAGACCTTCATAACAAACAATTAACACAAATAATTGTCCTTTCTTTTTGCAGATACGTTGTATACGTATTGCAGTATGTATTACTATTTCATTTTTTTGAAGTTACAATTCATTGGTGGCAAATTTGTTTTTTAGTTTTTGTGCAACTGTTAATACTAGCAATTATACCAGGAATTGCACTTGCTGAATTGGGCATTAGAGGAAAAGTAAGTATTGCATTATTTGGCATGTTAACTACTAACACAATTGGTATTATTGCTACTGCAACAAGTATTTGGATGATTAATTTAATTATTCCTGCTGTAGCAGGAAGTTTAATGATTTTAGGATTAAAAATTGTTCGTAAATAAAAGAATATGCGTTTAATAATTGTTTGTTTAATGGCATTAATCTCTTCTAAAAACTTTGCTCAAACGAGCAGTGAATTTTGTGGCATTTCAAATAAATGTTTTCAAGACAATGAAGTGATTAGTTATAATATTTTTTACTCAGTTATTGGCATTTATGTAAATGCAGGCACAGCTACTTTTACAGCCAATCTTGAAAAATTTGACAATAAGCCAGTATATCATTTTACCGGAACAGGTAGCAGCAACCCAAGCTACGATTGGATTTTTAAAGTTAGAGATATTTATGAAAGCTATGTTGATACTGTTAATTTACAACCTCAAAAATTCAGTAGACGTGTAGATGAAGGTGGATATAAAATTTCCGAAGATGTTAGTTTTAACAATGCAACTAATACAGCAGTTAGTAATAAGGGCAGCTATAAAATTCCTCAGTGTACACAAGATGTTTTAAGTGCTATTTATCATTCTAGGAATATTGATTTTTCGAAGTACAAAGTAGATGATAAAATTCCTTTTACGATGTTTCTAGATAACAACGTGTACAATTTATATATTAAATATTTAGGAAGAGAAACAATAAAAACAAAGTACGGAAAATTTAGAGCCATTAAGTTTAAGCCCTTATTAGTAAAAGGAACCATTTTTGAAGGTGGAGAAAAAATGACTGTATGGGTAACTGACGACGCCAATCATATTCCAATTAGAATTGAAAGCCCGATAACAGTGGGCAGTATAAAAGTTGATATGATGGGTTACAAAAACTTAAGACATCCATTAACATCGCTTATAAGTTTTAGATAAGAGGCTAATTAATTGTACACAATGCTGAATCAGTTCCTTAAGTTTCAAGATACGTAATTACGCAATTAAATAATTGTGCTAACGACTTACTGATATTAAGAATGAATTTTTCTAACAGAGTATTGCATTAACGGTTTTCTTTCTTCGTTTGTAAGTAGTAATACCCTTACCTAAAGCAGCAACAAGCAAAACACATAAGCCTCCATCAATGGGTACTGTATCGCTAACTATATCACCTGGTCCACCTGGATCTTCGTCTTCATCATTGGTTGCAACAGATTCAGAAAAAGCTGCTCCTAAACTCACCGCTTCGTTAATGTTACTAGTAAATTCTTCTAATGATGCAGTTGCAGTATTAAAATTACTTACAGATAAAGTAGTGGGCATATCTTTTATTACAGAACCCACACCACCACTGTACTGTAGCATTTGATTACTAGTAGCTGCATTTTGATTATTTGGAGAATTAAAAGAACTATTTTTTGATAATGAATAATTATTTGCGATAGTTAATTTTAAATCATTAGAAACTGGTAATTGATGAATTGTATTTGAAGTAAATATTTCTTGATGTGAATAAATATCTGTTCTTAAGGGATTTTGAGACTCATTTTTTTGGCTTTTATTACTTTTAAAAAATGAATTAATAAAACCGTCATTTTCTTGATTAGATAATTCTTGATTCTCATTCTCTTGCTGAGTTTTAAAAGGCATTTCATCATTTGAAATTTCATACAGATTAATACCTATGAAATACATCAAAATTAAAAAAAGTAAATGTCTCTTTTTCATAGATATTGGATTTCCTAATCATGTATTGATTCATTTACATGAAAAACAAATTCTGATTTAATCAAAGTTATGCTCACTAAATATTAAGGTTGTATGAATACTGTTTGGTGATAATTCATTTCCTTTCCTTTAATATTTAATTGATACATACCATAAGCAATATGTTTTGTTAATGATATTGTATAATAAGATTGATTTTGTTGGTAGATAATGGTAGTTTTTAATACTTGCTTTCCAGAATTGTCTACTAATTGTAATTCATAAACATCCTTAGGCAATTGATTTAATTGCAATTTTATACCGCTTTGCAATTGAATTGGGTTAGGATATACCAATACTTTAGCATCGCTAACTTCAGCATCATTTAATATGTGTACAATATTGCTATACTGAATATTCCCATGAATATCTATAGCTTTAATTCTATAATAGTAGCTTCCTATATTTTGTACTAAATGTTGATACTGATAAATGCCTTTATTTGTACTAGGCAAATTTGCAAGAGATACAAAGGGCATATTTAATTGCCTTGTATACTCTATACTATATGAAGCTATTGCAGCTTATGAAGGTCTCCAAAAAGACCAACTCAAAATTCGTCTCAGGAAGTTGAACCACAATCTTTTGCTCAAGGAAACCAAGACTTTGTAAGTTTTAACTTAAATTAATGTTTAGATCTACAAATTGAGTATATTTAAACCTTTTTTGTTTCGCATTTTAGTGTCCGTAAAGCTGGACAAACAATTGCGGTTGAAGCTGTTCAGTACAAGAACAATCAGATGAAATACTTTAGTAATATCGCCGGATACAGTGGGGTGAGATAAAAAATTAGACTAGCTTTAATTATAAAAGTATTTTAAAAATGAGTTTAATTTTT
>JBMLQZ010000362.1:0-1029 GCA_049241285.1 Chitinophagaceae bacterium
AATTCGCCTCGTTTCGCTCAAAAATTGCTGCCTAATAAATTCCACGAACAAAATTTAAACAGGCTCTTAAAAGAAGTGAGATTAATCGTTCGATTGATCATCAATAGAAACTAGTACTTTATCTATTCTATGATTATCCATATCAACAATTTCAAATTTATATCCACGCCAAAAAAGCGTATCGGCTGTTTTAGGAATTTCTTTTAATTGGTCAAGAATAAAACCAGCCAAAGTATCAAATTCTTGATCAATATCATTCATCCATTCCGTTTTATCAACGTGTTCTAAGAAATCGTAAAAAGATATTTGAGCATCTATTAAAAAACTTCCGTCTGTTCTTTCAACAATTTGATAAGCTTCTTCATCTGGTTGAGGAATATCTCCAACAATAGCTTCTAATATATCATTTAAAGTAATTAATCCTTCAATACTACCATATTCATTTACAATGAAGCAATGGTGAATTTTTGTTCCTTTAAATTTTTCAAGTACCTGATAAGCCGTATTGTTTTCAGGCACATACATGGGTTGTTTTATAAGCGAAGTAATGAATGCATCGTCATTAGCAGTAAATAATTCTTTTATAGAAACAAACCCTTTAATAGTATCAATATTTCCTTCACAAACAGGATAAATGGTATGCATTGCCTCGGTAAGTGTAGCTTTAATTTCGCCAACTGTAGCTGTGGCTTCTAACCATTCAATATCGCTTCTATGAGTCATTAAACTAGTGATATTTCTATCACCTAAATGAAAAACTCTTTCAATAATTTCTTGTTCAGCCTCTTCAATAGTTCCTTGTTCTGTTCCTTCACTTATAATGGCTTTTATTTCTTCTTCAGTAACTTGATTATCATTGGTTTTAATGCCTAAAAGCTTACTTAAAAATGTAGTGGTAATGCTTAATAACCATACAAAAGGAAAAGTAATGGTACTAATAACCCTCATTGGTGCAGCCACCATTTTTGCAATAGCTTCTGGATTACTTAAACCAATTCTTTTAGGTAAAAGTTCTCCTAAAACAAGCGA
>JBMLQZ010000362.1:1039-4485 GCA_049241285.1 Chitinophagaceae bacterium
GAATAAATAATACTATAACTGTTGCAGCACCATTGCTATAAGGTTTAATAAAACTGAATTGTTGCAACCATTGTACAAAATCGTCTTTAATTTTTTCGCCAGAAAATATACCGGTTAATATACCAATTAGTGTAATGCCAATTTGTACGGTAGATAAAAATGTATCGGGATGATTGGCTAATTCTAAAGCTTGTTTTGCTACTTTATCGCCTTTATTTGCTTGCCCTTCTAGTCTAGCTTTTCTTGCAGAAACAAGTGCAATTTCTGCCATTGAAAACAAACCATTGATAATTATTAAGAGTAAGATGATTAAAATTTCGTTCATGTAAACGCTACATTAAGTAATAACCGCTAATTATAGTTTTTATTATTTTTTAAGCAGTTGTAAAAAGTGTTTAAGATAAAGATAAGGGTTTCAACAAATAATGAATTTTGAATTTATAAACACTTTGGCTGAAATACTGTAAAAGTGATTAATCCAAGAAATTAAATGTTAATTTTTGTAGGTTGTAATTGCAGTGGTGCAATAATTTTGATTGAAGTATTATAAAATTTAGCTACTGCAAAACCAATAAGTAGCCCTACAATTGTTCCTCCTATTACATCAAATGGATAATGAACACCCACATAAATTTGAGCGTAGCCAATGCTGGCAGCCCAAGCATATAATACCCAATTCCATTTACCAATAAATTCATTTAAAGTTTTGGAAAGAAAAACGGCTAAAGCAAAATGATTTGCTGCATGTGATGATGTAAAACTAAATGCACCTGAACAATGTTTTAAGAGTAAACGAACATTCCATTGAAAATCAATATCACTGCAAGGTCTAGGGCGTTCAAAGTATTTTTTTATAATGCCGCTACTAACTTGGTCAGATAAAGTAATAGTGAGAATTACAAATACTAACCAAATCCATGCATTTTTACCAAAGTTTACAAATACAAATACCAGTAAAAACAAGTACAAGGGTAACCAAGTGTTACTATCTCTCCACCAAGGTGCAATATTGTCAAAAAAAGGATGTGTAAATTCTTTGTTTAGTTGCAAAAACAATTGTTGATCAAATTCAATTAACTGTTTTAAAATCTCACTTTTTAACAACCAACTTTGTATCATTTAACGAAGATAAAGTTTATGCCTTTTTATTTTAACAAGATTTTTCTATTTAAAATATGTGTTATTATCTGAATATATTAACTTTAGCAACAAATATTATTGTATGAAAACTGTTCTATTTGCTCTTTCACTAATTACTAGTCAATTTGTAATAGCTCAAATTATAGAAAATGAATCAGTTGTTTTAAAACTTAAAAAAGATACCAATATTATTGTTCAAAAGCCTTTTTATAGTAATTCAAACAATCAATCAATGCCAGATGCTTTACAAGGTAAAAACCATTCTTTAGCACTAATTGGCAATAACGGTAAAGGCTTTGATTATTTTGAAAGTAATGTTGATAAAATGGTGGTGCTAAAGCCAGATAGTGCAAATAAAGTTACCCTTGGTTATCCACTTCCAAATTCAAAATTCTATGATAATAAAAAGGCAGTTTTGCAAGAAATTTTAAGGAGAAAAAATTACCAAGTTCCACCTCAAAAAAACTATAAAGATTCAAGTGCAAAAAGCAATTGGTACAACCAATTTAAAAAATTACCAACTCGTTAAATTTTTTTGGCTACAATAATTAGTCTAGGCGATTTTTTTGCATCATAATTTTTCAATTCATAATCACCAAATACCTCTTGTATTTGTAAACCTTGATAGGAAAGCATATCTGTAAAATCGGCCAAGGTAAATTTTGCCACTTTTTCTGTATACAAATGTTTCAATGCATTGCTAGTTGCATCAGCTACCTGAATTTGCTTAAAAAAATGTTGCTCGGTGTGCCATTTTGTTATGTGGAAATGGATGTTTTCTATTTCAATATGGGCAGATGGTTCAAGATTCTGTTCAGTATATTTTACATTCAAATAATCTATTACAAAAGTACCTTTTGAAGTTAAAGATTGAGCAATGCTTCTTATAGCGTTGTTATGTTCTCTTTCCGTTTTAAAATAACCAAAGCTGGTAAAGAAATTAAATGCACAATTAAAATAGTTAATCCAAAAAGGCAAACGCATATCATGTTCATAAAAATGTAAATGATCACATTCATTTTTTTGGGCTTCTGCAATTGATTCTGACGATAAATCTATACCAGTAACATCAAAACCCAAATCAGCTAAAACCTTACTATGTCTTCCCTTTCCACATGCAACATCTAACATAGTTGCAGAAGCTGGAGGGTTTAGGTAAGCAATTAATCTTTCAATAAATAATTGAGCTTCATTATCATTTCTTTTATTATATAATAAGTGATAATACGGTGAGTTAAACCAATCTTTAAACCAAGTTTTCTGATTCATTTAGCTAAGATAAGCAGTATAAAAATAAACCGCATTTTGAAATTAGAATTTCATTTATGTTTGCATTACCCCTGTATCGAATTAAGTTTTTAAAAAAGTTTATATTATGGCATTAATTAAAAGTATCTCTGGAATTAGGGGAACAATTGGTGGTAAAGTTGGTGAAACCCTTAGTCCTATTGATGTTGTAAGATTTACCGCTGCTTATGGCACTTGGCTTACACAACAATCTAAAAATAAAAAAGTAGTTATAGGAAGAGACGGAAGAATTAGTGGTGAAATGGTTCAGAATTTAGTGGTAAGTACATTAACTGCATTGGGTTTAGATGTAATTGATGTTGGTTTAAGTACAACACCAACTGTTGAAATGGCTGTTACCTTTAACAAAGCAGCCGGTGGCATTATTCTTACTGCAAGTCACAATCCTAAAGAATGGAATGCTTTAAAACTTTTGAATCATTTAGGTGAATTTATTAGTGGTGAAGATGGAGCAGCTATTTTAGAAATGGCAGCAAACGACAATTATACTTTTGCTAGTGTAGATAAATTAGGAAAGTACACTAAAGATGCAGAAGCGTTAGATAAACATATTGAGGCGGTTCTAGCTTATCCATTAGTTGATATAGAAGCCATTCAAAAGGCAAATTTTAAAATTGTTATTGATGCTATAAATAGTTCTGGTGCTATTGCTGTTCCTAAATTATTAGATGCATTGGGCGTAAAAAAATACAACGTTTTAAATGCAGAAGTAAATGGAAATTTTGCTCATAATCCAGAGCCTTTGCCAGAGAATTTAAGAGAATTGTGTAATGAAGTAAACAAGCAGAAAGCTAGTTTAGGTATTGCAGTAGATCCTGATGTTGATAGATTGTGTTTTGTATGTGAAGATGGTAGTTTATTTGGAGAAGAATATACTTTAGTTGCTGTTGCAGATTATGTGTTAAAACACAAAAAAGGCAATACGGTTAGCAATATGTCAAGCACAAGAGCATTAAAAGATGTTACCATTAAACATGGTGGTATATATACACCTAGTG
>JBMLQZ010000363.1:0-9198 GCA_049241285.1 Chitinophagaceae bacterium
CAAAATACAGTTTAGTAGGCAAATGGAGTGCAAAGAGTGATTCAGCATTACATGCAATCAATGCAGATACCAGTGGTTACAGCAAAACAGGAGCATGGTCATTAAGATCAGATAGTTCAAAACATGCGATTAATGCCGATACAGCAAAATATGCAAGAAGCCAGTTTGGTATTGGTATGGAGCCTTTTTATCAATTAGATGTAAAAGGTTTTGGAAGGTTTGTTGCGGATGAAAGTCCTCTAGTTGGACCTGAATTAAGATTTAAGGGCTTTAGACAAGAATGGGTTATGGGTGTAGATGTTGCGAATAATGGAGGTAGTGGGGATTTTGTAATGTTAGCCGATCAAAATAAAAATGGAGCAGTTAGAGATTTAATTTACGTGAACAGAAATAAGGAAGGAGATAACAGTGTGAATGATGATAGTGGATATCCAACTATTGGTTTTTGGGCAACCCCCGCTTTTAAAGATGTACAAACTTTATTTACTGTTCCAGAAATAAAACCCAATAGAGATATTGTAGGGATTAGAAAAGCAGAAGCATCTAATAACTCAAAAATGTTAAGTTTTTTCGGTTCTGAAGATGCTATTCCAGATTTATGGATTAATCATTTATACGAAGCAGGTCCATTCTGGCAAGTTCGTGGAGACTTATCTGTTTTATCTGATAATGCAACACAGCCTAATAGTATAGTAATAAATGGCAATCCTACTGATTTTAGCACAAACTTTAAAATTCGCAATATTTTTTCTCCTAATCAAGGGAGATTTTATTTCAAAATACAAAATCAAAGTACAACGAAAGATTATTTTGTAATTGATCAAGTTTCAGGAAAAATAGCCATAGGTGATGCTGGTTTTCAAGAAATGCTAAATATTGAAGGGGGTATTAAAGTTGTTAAAATAGTAGCAGATTCACTTAAGTCTTCTACCTCAAATGGTTTTGTTTTTGCTAACTCTATTAATCAAACAATAGCAACTTTTGGAAGAAATGATTCGATTAGTGTTTCTTTTCAAGGAGATGTAAATATTGCTGGCACGTTAAAAAATAAAGGATTCAATGTAATAAATAGTGAAGACACAGCAGTACTCGCAAGAAAGCTAGTTGCAATAAAAGTAAATACTCATGATTATACACTATCTCTTACTGATATCAATAATTTAGTGACAATTAACTCTACTATTCAAAGGAATGTTCTTATTCCTCATTCATCAAATATTTTATTTCCAATAGGAAGTAAGATAACACTTGTTCAAGAGGGTACTGCACAAATTAATGTAACCAATGAAATAGGGGTAACCATAAATAGCTTAAATAATAAGCGTAAATCTAAATTACAATATGCTGTTTTAAATTTAATCAAAACAGATGTAGATACTTGGCTATTGTATGGAGACATTGATTAATAACCTATAGTTGACTTATAAAATGAATATCGAGAAAGAAAAACAATGTTTTGAGGTACTGAAAAATTATGTAGAAAAAGAAAATTTTAAAGGTTGGGATGTATATGATGGGTTAAACAGTAAATTATTTCAATCTATTCCAATTATTAATAAAAATAGACTTGCCAAACTTGCATGGATACAGTTTTTCAAGAGAAGTCCTTTTAATTTTCGAAAATTGGCTTTAGTACCCAAAGGGTATAATAACAAAGGCTTAGGTTTGTTTTTAGGTGGGTATTGTAATTTGTACAAGATGAATCCATCTCAAGAAAACTTAGATAAAATTAATTTTTTTTGTAAGCAATTAATTGCATCTACATCAAAAGGCTTCAGTGGCTGTTGTTGGGGATACAATTTCGATTGGCAAGCAAGGGCTTTCTTTCAACCTAAATTTACTCCAACAGTTGTTGCTTCATCTTTTGTAGCTAATGCCATTTTAGATGCTTATGATATAACAAAAGACGAAAATTTATTAAAAGTAGCAAGAAGTACCGGTGACTTTATTCTGAAAGATTTAAATAGAACTTATGATGATAAGGGCAATTTTTCTTTTTCATATTCCCCTCTTGATAAAAGTGTGGTTTTTAATGCCTCTTTATTAGGAAGTAAGTTATTAAGCAGATTGTATACTTACACAGGTGAACAATTTTTACTAGATGAAGCAAAAAAAAGTGTAACCTTTTGTTGTAATCATCAGCAAGAAAATGGTGCTTGGGCCTATGGAACTTATGATTTTCATTATTGGATCGACAATCATCATACAGGATTCAATTTAGAATGTTTATTTGATTATGCAAAGTACTCAGGCGATTATTCATTTGATAGTAATTTTAAAAAAGGCTTATACTTTTATTTAAATAACTTTTTTGAGGCCGATGGAAAGTGCAAATACTATAATAATCAAACTTATCCTGTTGACATTCATGCACCAGCACAATTAGCTATATTCTTTTGTAAATCAGGATTACATAAAGAGCATACTGAACTTTTGAAAAGGGTTATCAATTGGACAATTGATAATATGTTTAATACTAAAGAAGGTTACTTTTATTATCAAAAACGCAAACAGTTTTCTGCAAAAATTCCTTACATGCGTTGGGCACAAGCTTGGATGTTTTATGCGTTATCTTGTTTAATATTGCAAAATCATGAGAATTAATATTTTTGACTGTCCGGTTGATGCAATAACGATGCAAGAAACCTTAGATATTGTTAAACAAACAATCGAAACAAAAGGTCATATTCATCAAGTTGTGGTTAATGTAGCAAAGTTGGTGAACATGAAATCCGACGCTCAGTTAAGGGAGTCTGTAATTAATAGTGACTTAATTAATATTGATGGACAAGGAGTAGTTTGGGGAGCAAGATTTCTTGGTCACTCAATACCAGAACGTGTGAATGGAACCAATCTTATGGAAGATTTGGTAGCAATGTCTTATAAAAATGGGTATAAGATTTTCTTTTTTGGAGCCAAAGAAGATATAATTAGAAAAGTTGTAGATGTTTATTCAAAAAAATATTCTAGTAATATTATTGCAGGTTATAGAAATGGGTACTTCTCAAAAGATCAAGAGAGAGAAATTGCTCAACAAATAGCCGATTCAGGAGCTAATATTTTATTTGTAGCTATCACTTCTCCAATTAAAGAAAACTTCTTATACGAAAATAAGCAAATACTAAGTAAGGTCAACTTTATAATGGGAGTTGGTGGTAGTTTTGATGTAGTTGCAGGTAAAGTTAAAAGAGCACCCGTTTGGATGCAAAATTTTGGATTGGAATGGTTTTTTAGATTAATCCAAGAACCTAGAAGGCTATTTAAAAGATATTTTATAACTAACATGAAATTTGCAAAGATGGTTTTATCCGCAAAATTTTTTTCTAGATAACCGTTGTAATGAAAGGAAAGTACGCCACATTTATATTATTTATAAATATTTTCTTCGACTTGTTGGCAGTAAATTTTGCTTTAATTTTTGCCAGCATTTCTCTTTTACAATCAAGTACTGTACATTATGTATTTATTGCCAAGTATTATCTTTTTGTAATACCAGTTATTAATATACTTTGGTTAATAGCAGCACAAGTTGCAAATACTTACTCTACGAGTATTTTAGTATACTTCAAAGTAGGAATGGCTAATTCGGTTAAAGCTTACGGATTATTTGTGTTATTGCTTTCTTCTTGGACCGTTTTTTTTCTAAACAGAGGAATTTTTGATAAATATTTTCTTTTAAAATTTTTTATTGTTTTTGGTTTGCTTTTCTTTTTTGCCCGAACTGTATTTTATTTTCTTAAAAAATTTTATTCTTTCGAGTTTATTGATAAAAGAAAAGTATTAGTTGTTGGAGATGAAAGTAAAATAAAGCCAATTAAAAAAATATTTGATACAAAAAATGAATATGGATTTATTTATTCAGGGAATGTAGATAATTCAATAATTGAATCATCTTTTGAAGAAAACTACAGTTTATTAAAAAGAAGAATTCAGGATGAAAATATTCACGAAATATTCTTTGTAAAACCAAAGATTAGTAATACTAATCTTTATGAAATTATAAGAAGACTAGATAGTATAGGAGTTAGAACGAAAATTATTCCTGATTTTTTTGATTTTTATCGAAAACCACAACGTTTAACATTTTTAGAAGATATACCTATTCTTTCTGTAAGAGATGAACCTTTAGATGGTTTATTAAATAGAACAATTAAGAGGGTATTTGATGTTATTTTTTCAGTATTTGTAATCACATTTATTTTCTCATGGTTGTTTCCTATTCTTGCTTTCATAATTAAGATAAGTTCTCGAGGTCCAGTTTTTTTTAAACAGTTAAGACCAGGTAAAGACGGTAAACCTTTTGTGTGCTATAAGTTTCGTTCAATGAAAATAAATGAAACGTCCAATATTTCTCAAACCGAAAAAAATGATCCTCGAATTACCAAGATTGGTTCGTTAATGCGTAAAACAAGTATAGATGAGTTACCACAATTTTTTAATGTTTTATTAGGAAATATGTCTATTGTAGGACCGAGACCACAACTTTTGCATCATCCAGATGAGTATGCTTCAATGGTTGAAAAATATATGATTAGACATTATGTAAAGCCTGGTATTACTGGGTGGGCACAGGTACATGGATTTAGAGGTCCGGTTTCAAGTGTAGAAGATATGCAAAGAAGAGTAGAAATGGATGTTTGGTATATAGAGAATTGGTCTTTAGTACTAGACATTCAAGTAATATTATTAACTATTTATAATCAAATTAGAGGTGAAGAAAAAGCTTATTAGTATCTGTTTTATTTTATTTAGCGTATTTGTTCAAGCTCAAGACTACATAAAAATAGCTGAGAATTATTCTCAGGATATTTATGAAAAACAACATTTTAATGATTCTAGTTTGGTTTTTGCGTTAAAGCCATACATACGTTCTACAAAAACAAATTCAACTAACATTATTCAAGACCTAAGAAAATCTAACCAATTGGTAAAGCGTTCAAAAAATCTATTCTCTAGATTATTTGTTAATGGAAATTTGTTTACTGATTCTTTTAAAAATGGTGCCGTAACTATTAATCCTTTGTTCGATCTTTCAATAGGGCAATCCAATAAAAGAATCTATAACTTCAACAGAGGTGTTCAGTTTTCTGCTAATATTAATAATAAGTTTTTTATTTCTACTGTTGTTTATGAAAACTTTTCGGCCTTTCCTACATATATACAACAATACATAGACTCATTAACGGTTGTACCAGGGGCAGGAAAAGCAAGGCCCAATACCACCAACACCGCATTTGATTATAATATTCCTAGGGGTTTCTTTATGTATGCTCCTTCAACTAATTTTAGTGTTGAAATTGGAAACGATAAAAACTTTATAGGATCAGGTATTCGTTCTTTAATCCTTTCAGATTTTGCTTATGCATATCCTTATGTAAAAATTCGATCAAATTTTGGTAAATTTTCTATGATGAATCTTTGGTCTCAATTTGTTGACCCAAGTAGAAATTGGGTGAATCAAAATGGTTATGAGAAGAAGTTTGCTTCTATAAATACATTAACCTATAAAGGAATAAAAAATACACAGCTAACATTATATCAATCTCTTGTTTGGACAAATAGAGATACTTTGGGAAATATTAATCAGTCGTTTAATCTATATAATTTGGTGCCATTTATTTACATGAATAGCCTCAATTTTAACGATGGGTCACCAGCAAATTCAATGATGGGTATTGATTTGAATTACAAATACAAGAAAAATCTTTTCTATTTTCAGTTTTTAGTAGATGATTTTAATGTTTCTAGTTTTTTAAAAGGTTCAGGTTTTTTTCAACAAAAAACTGGTATTCAAATTGGGGTAAAATCTTTTGATGTTTTCAAAATTCCAAATACATTTTTACGATACGAATTTAATACCGTAAGGCCTTATACTTATGCCAATAAAATACCACAAATTAGTTTTACTCATTATAACGAAGCACTAGCTCATCCATTAGGGGCTAATTTTAAAGAACACATTTTAGCAGCACATTACACAAGAAAAAAATTACTTTTTGAATGTACGCTTATGTATGCTTTATACGGAAAAGATACACAAGGAAAATCTTGGGGACAGAATATTTATACTTCTGACTATGAATCTGCTTTAGGATTACTTTCATTTGGCAATAAAACTTTACAAGGACTAAAAACAACCCTTCAGTTTTATAATATTAGAGTAAACTATCTTTTAAATCCTGTAACAAATATGAGAGCTTTTGTGAATTTTATTCATAGAAGCGAAAAAAATACTCTGAAAAATAATCGAGAAAATATACTATCAATTGGTATTGCAACAAGGCTGTTTAATGATAGTAATTTGTTTTAATTAACTAGTTTTCTTCTAATCTTTTTGGAATTATTTTTTGAAATAAAAATAATCCAATGTAAGGAATAGGTGATATTAAAAATTCAAAAATTGTATGTGAGAAAGATTGAACTTGGTAACTAGCTTCTTTAAAAATCCAGTCATATAATCCTATTGCTATTAATACACAAAAACAACAGAAATAAATTAATAACCACATTTGTTTTAGCCATGCTTGTTTTGCCTGTTTGGTATATAACCATCCAATAAAAAAAACAGCAACTAGTGTAATAAATTTAATTATATGTTTTAACTTTCTATCAATAGTATAATAGTAAAGCGTATCATAAAAATATATATAGTAAAGGCTGTATACTGCTAAGATTAATAATATACCAATACCCCATTTTTTAAGCAACATACTTTTGTTATATTTTTTGTTTCGTTGCCACTTTCGAGAATACAATCCATAAAGAAAATACCACACTGTAGGCAATTAAATTAAATAAATAATGGTGAGCAAAATCTGTGTATTCAGGATGTTTAATTTCTAATATTCCTAATCCGGCACATCTTAAAATATTTACAACAATTAATAGTAAAATACCACTTATTCCATATACTATTTTTAGTTTCAGATTTGATGGATATATAAAAATAAAGCCTAGAAATAAAACAAAAAGGCTTAGTCCATTACAACCATCTGCAATCCCTAAAATTTTATTTTCATTTTCAAATACATAAGCTCTTTTAACTTTTTGGGTTTTATTGTATTTTCTTTCAATTACTTCAACCTCTTTGCTGTAAACACTTTCTTTATTTAAAATTTTATTAATACTCCAAGCAGTTGCATTTCCAGTAAACGCAGATAGTGGTGCATCTACTAATCTTGATGGCACTAAAAAAACTAAGTATACAATTTGCCAAACAATAAAAATCACAAGCGCCTTTGCAATAAATAATCTTACCTCTTTAGGTGTATTTTCCCAGAATTTATTGATTGTTGCTTGCATATTATTCATTGTTTCAGCGAATCATTCTTTTCATTAAAGAAATCAAATTTTGTAATTATTACTTAAACATACATCTAAAACTTACTTTTGTCAATTTTTTATAACATTATTTTATATGATTTCTATTCCTATCATTAATTCCTCACATCATCCATTACCTACATATGCCACAAATGGTTCATCTGGTATGGATATAAGAGCATTTATTCCAGCTCCAATTGTTTTACAACCATTAGAAAGAACATTAATTCCTACTGGACTATTTATAGAATTAATAAATGGTTACGAAGCACAAATTCGTCCAAGAAGTGGTTTAGCTATTAAGCAAGGCATTACTTGTTTAAATACTCCAGGTACAATTGATGCCGATTATAGAGGAGAAATTAAAGTAATTCTAATTAATCTTTCAAACGAGCCACAAACCATTTCTGATGGCGATAGAATTGCCCAAATGGTTATTCAACAAGTTGAGCAAATTGAATGGAAATTAGTTGAAAATATAAATGAAACCACAAGAGGTGTTGGTGGCTTTGGACACACTGGTAAACAATAATAACATTCTATTTACCTTTTAATCTTTCTATTTGCAATATAGAAACTAGATGCATGATAATGAAGAAGTATAATTTATGGTTACTTAGTTTGCTTTGCATGTGGGTATTTGCGTGCAGGCCAGTACGTAAAGTTCAAACGCTTAATGAAGCCATTACTAAAAAAGATACCGTTCAAACTGTTGTTATTAAAGAAACTCCAAAAATAGATTCTACAGCAATTATTGCCGAAATGATGCAAAAGATTGGTAAAAGAAAAATTGATTTCAATACGTTTAATTCTAAAATTAAAGTAGATTATAAGGGACAAGAAACCAATCAAAATGTTACAGCTTATGTAAAAATGCGAAAAGATAGTTTGGTGCTCATTAAATTGGTAGGGCCTTTGGGTTATGTAGCATTTGAAGTAAAAATAACTAAAGACAGTGTTTTTGTGGTAAATAAAATAGATAAATATGTGCAGTCGAGAAGTATTAGTTATATACAAGAAGTAACACAAATACCGTTTGATTTTACTACTCTACAAGATTTAATTATTGGCAATCCTATTTTTACCAATAATAATGTAGTTAGTTATAAAGAAGCAAACAATCAATTATTAATATTAATGATTGGTGATGTGTTTAAACACTTGATTACATTAGATGCAAGCGACTTTAAACCTACACACAGTAAGTTAGATGATATTGATATGCAAAGAAATAGAACTTGCGATATTACATTAGGTAACTATGAAAATAAAGGTGTATATCCTTTTGCTACTTACAGAAATATTTCAGTAGCAGAAAAATCTAAGCTAGATGTAACATTAGAGTTTAAGCAATATGCCTTTAATGATGTTTTAAATTTTAGCTTTTCAATTCCTAAAAATTACAAACGTCAATAATTTGAAACCATTTTTTACGTTATAACAAAGTATTTTGTTTGAGTATGTTTATTTGTTATTGCAATAACAACAATAAAACAAGATTTTCTACAATAAATTGAATGTAATAGTTATGCTTAAAAAGTTGTTTTTTATTATTTTTCTTTTATCGTTTACTGCTTTTTGGGCAAATGCACAGCAGCCTACAAGAGAAGAATTGCAAAAGCAACAACAACAGTTGATGAAAGAATTGAATGATTTAAACAACGATTTAAACAATATTCGAAAAAATAAAAAAGCAGCATTAGGTGCCTATGCTTTAGTGCAAAGAAAAATTGCTGCTAGAGAATCTTTGATAAATAATATTAATAAAGAAATTAGAAATTTAGAAGAAACCATCTATAATAACCAAATTGAAATTTATCGGTTAAAAAAAGAATTAGATACGTTAAAAGTACAATATGCTAAAAGCCTAGTTTT
>JBMLQZ010000363.1:9208-13068 GCA_049241285.1 Chitinophagaceae bacterium
AAAACAGAGGTAATTACGATTACTTAAATTTTTTATTTTCTGCACAAAATTTTAATGATGCTTTAAAAAGATTTACTTATTTAAAAAGTTATCGCCAATATAGAGCAACACAAGCTCAAACAATTAACCAAACACAAAATTTGTTGCAAGAAAAAATGGGTGTTTTAAATAATAATAGAAACGAAAAAACAGCCGTATTACAAAGCCAAAGTAGTCAATTAAAAGTTTTAGAAGAAGATAAAAACGAAAAAAATCAAGTTGTAAAACAACTAAAAGATCAAGAAAAAGACATAGCTGCACAAATAAAACAAAGAGAAAAAGATCAAGCTCGTTTACGTAAAGCCATTGATGCTGCTGTAAAAAGAGCTATTGCAGAGGCCGAAGCAAAAGCAAAATTAGCCAAGCAAAAGGCACAAGAAGAAGAGAAAAAAAAGCAACAATTACAACAGCAAAAAGATAAAGAAGCTAGAGAATTGGCAAGAAACAATACCACAAAACCTAACAATTCTGCAACTACAGAAACCAAACCATCAAACCCAAATATTAATGAACCAATAACACCAGTTGCTTCTCCAGAACGTACTACAAGAGCGTATAGTTCTTTTGAATCTACTCCAGAAGGGTTAACCATGAGTTTAAAATTCGAAAATAATAAAGGTCGCTTACCTTGGCCTTTAGATGGAGGAATTATCACCGGTCATTTTGGAAGAGTGCAATATGGTGACACAAAACTTATTTCAGACAATGAGGGTTTGTTCTTCAAAGCAAATGTTGGAACTACGGTTAAATCAATTGCTGATGGTGTAGTTACTGCTATTCCAGATTTAGAGCAAACGCAAGCAGTAATTGTTCGTCATGGTAAATATTTTACTATTTACAGTAATTTATCAAGTGTAAATGTTACAGTAGATCAAGAAGTAAAAGCAGGAAGTGTTTTAGGAAAAGTTGGTGCAGGTTTAGATGGTGATGGACAGTTTCAACTACAAGTACTTAACGAAAAACAAAAATTTGTAAATCCAGAACTGTGGCTTAAAAGAAGATAAGTTTTTTTAAAGAATATTTATTAATTATCCCATAGTATCTCATTTACTATGGGATTTTTTTTTGATTTTTTCTACAAAGTGCAAACAGTATCTTCGTTTCTAATGAAGGCATGTGTATATAAATCAACAGGAAGTTGGTATGTTGTAAAAACCAACAGTGGCAAGCAGTTTAATGCTAGGTTAAAAGGTATATTTAAAATTGATGGAGTTACTTCAACTAATCCTATTGCTGTTGGCGATGAAGTAATTATTGAAATTGAAAATGAATTAGAAGATACGGCTACAATTATTGATATTTTACCAAGAAAAAATTATGTTGCCAGGTCTAGTCCACATAATAAAAGACAGCATCATATCATTGCATCTAACTTACATCAAAGTCTATTATTTGCTACTCTAAAAGATCCAAAAACAAGCACCGGTTTCATTGATAGGTTTTTAGTTGCTTGCGAAATGTATCATATACCGGCTGTAATTGTTTTTAATAAAAGTGATGTATATAGAAAGAAAGAGTTAGAAAAGTTTGAAGAAATTAAGCACACATATACAGCTATAGGCTATCAAGTTTTGCTTGCAAGTGTTATAAAAAATGAAGGTATTGATGATATAAAATCAATATTAGCAAATAAAACAACTTTGTTAAGCGGCCATAGTGGTGTAGGTAAATCTACCTGCATTAATGCCATTTTTCCCGAACTCACATTACGAACACAAGAAGTGAGTGGATGGAGTGGAAAAGGCTTACACACAACCACTTTTGCTGAAATGTTCGATTTGCCTTTTGGTGGAACTATTATTGATACGCCAGGTATTAGAGAGTTGGGTTTAGTAGACGTATCAAAACAAGAATTAAGTGGTTATTTTCCTGAAATGAAGGCTTTGGTAAACGATTGTTATTTTAATAATTGTATGCATATTAATGAGCCTGATTGTGCAGTTAAAAATGCCGTTAATGAAAATACCATAGCCATTGATAGATATGTTAGTTATTTGAATATTCTAGATACATTAAAAGAAAATAGTTGGGAGTAAAATGCCATAAAAATTGCATGATGACTCTAAACACGTGTATTTGTTTAATGAAACAACAACTCATTTTCTGATTTCTTTAATGCAGCAGATATTTGTATATGCAATTTTGGCATAATTACAATTCATGCATGTTAATTGACATAAGCAAAACACAAATTTTTATTTATTTCAAATGAAGTTATTAATTCAGTATTTAAAACCCTATAAGTGGCAACTAGTATTGGCCATGTTATTAGCAGCTATTAATCAAATTTTTTCATTACTCGATCCTACAATATTTGGCAAAATCATCGATTTTTTAAATACATCTGGTGAGTTAAATAAATCATCTGGTTACATTATTCATCCAAATATTTCTTCATCAGAATTTACACAGCACATGTTGCTTTTATTGGGATTATCAATTGCTGTTGCAATGGTTTCTCGTATAGCAAAATCTTTTCAAGATTATGTAGTAAATGTTGTGGTACAAAAATTTGGTGCTACAGTTTTTACTGATGGACTTAAACATTCTATGCGATTGCCTTATCAAGAATTTGCTGATCAAAGAAGTGGTGAAACATTAAACGTATTGCAAAAAGTAAGGCAAGATTGCTCTCAGTTTATTGGTTACTTTATTAATGTTTTATTTCCTATAGTAATAGGGGTAGTTTTTTTATTTATTGTAGCCATTTCTATTCATTGGAGTTTGATAATTGTGTATTTAGCTGGAATCTTATTATTGGCATTTTTAGTAAATATGCTCAGTAAAAAAATTAAAATAATACAAGGTAAAATTGTAAAAGAAACAGCCTCTTTGGCAGGAAGTACAACTGAAACTTTACGAAATATAGAATTAATTAAAAGTTTAGGGCTTACACAACAAGAAGTAAAACGATTAAATACCAATACATTTAAAATTTTAGGATTAGAATTATCTAAAGTAAAACGAGTACGTAGTATTGCATTTTTACAAGGCACTACTGTTCATTTTTTAAGAATATGTATTCTCTTTATTTTAACTTGGCTTGTTTTTGGCGGAAAGCTTACTACTGGTCAATTAATTTCCATGCAGTTTTATAGCTTTTTTATTTTTGGCCCATTACAAGAATTAGGAAGCATTATTACCTCATACAGAGAAGCAGAAACATCTATTAACAATTTTGATGTGTTAATGAAAAAGCCTGCCGATAAAAAACCAGACAATCCTGTTGAAATAGGTGAAATTGAACATTTACGATTTAATAGTATTTCATTTAAACACAAAACCGCTCAGTTTAAGGCACTTGAAAATATTAGCTTTAATGTAAACAAAGGAGAAACCATTGCGTTTGTTGGACCAAGTGGTGCAGGGAAAAGTACTTTGGTGAAATTATTAGTGGGTTTATATACGCCACAAGAAGGGCAAATTTTTTACAACGAAAAAAATGGTACCGAAATAGATTTTGATGCATTGAGAGGTCAAATAGGGTTTGTAACTCAAGATACTCAATTGTTTAGTGGAACCATTAAAGAAAACTTATTATTTGCTGCTCCTGCTGCTACAGAAAACGATTTGTACGATGCATTGCATAAAGCTAGTTGTGAAAACTTATTAAATAGAGCCGAAAAAGGCTTAGATACCGTAATTGGTGAAGGAGGCTTAAAGTTAAGTGGAGGAGAAAAACAGCGACTATCAATAGCAAGGGCATTAATAAGAAAACCAAGATTATTAATTTTTGATGAAGCAACATCGGCATTAGATTCTTTAACCGAAGAAGCAATTACCAATACCATAAGAGCAATTTCTGCCGAAAAAAGTCAAAT
>JBMLQZ010000364.1:0-2709 GCA_049241285.1 Chitinophagaceae bacterium
TTTTTGAATTGTAACCAAATTCTATCAAACTCATTCAATTGTTGTGTTGTGCCATCTGGTTGAATAGGAATATTATTATCTGTAATTGCCGCAGAAAGTAAAATACTATCACCAATTAAACCACTCATTTGTAAGTTTAGTTGAGAGTTAAAAACTGCATCTTGACTATTCCCAAAACTTAAGCTTCTTCCAAAACTGCCATTATACTCAACATCACCAAAATTGAATAAGTTATTGTTGGCATTTTCAGGCTTACCTAAGATGCTAGATTTTGGAGCAATGAAAAAATTACGAACACTATCGTAACTAAAACGTTTTGTTTTTTGGGTAAATGAAAAAGAAAACACTCGAAATTTTATTTCAACACTATCTTCATTAACCACTTTTTTCCAATCAATCACTGCTTTAAAATAATCAATTGTATAAAAGCTACTATCTATGTTTTTTATGATAAAACTGTTTGGTATGATACTTTTATCTGAGAGTTGAAAACTGCCTTTTGTAGCAATTTTTTTTACAACCCAATTCGATAACTGAGCGGTTGCATTTACGCTATACAACAAACCAATAACACATATGATAACAAAACGATTCAGTGTTTTACAATATTTGTACAATAATAATGCGTTCAGCATTGAAAGTTACAAAAAATGCTCTAGCGATTGTATTTACAAACATTTATCTTGCAATCCTTAATTCTTACTATGGCCAATCTTCCACTTGTAGGTATCATTATGGGTAGCGATAGCGATTTATCTGTTATGCAAGCAGCTGCCGATGTTTTACAACAGTTTAATGTACCATATGAACTTACTGTTGTATCTGCTCATCGTACACCATTAAGAATGATTGATTATGCTACAAAAGCACAAGACAGAGGCTTGAAAGTAATTATTGCTGGTGCTGGTGGAGCAGCACATTTGCCAGGTATGGTTGCTAGCATTACAACTTTACCCGTAATTGGCGTGCCCATTAAATCGAGTAATTCAATTGATGGTTGGGATAGTATTTTAAGTATTTTACAAATGCCAAATGGTGTGCCCGTTGCTACTGTAGCTTTAAATGCTGCAAAAAATGCCGGAATTTTAGCTGCACAAATTATTGCCACTTTTAGTAAAGAAACCAATGCATCTGTTCATGCTTATAAAACATTAATGCAAGAAGAAGTGTTAACTAAGGTAGAAAAATTAAAAAGCAATTTTACCAATTTATACGATAAATAAACCGTTGCTACAGCAAACAAAAGGATATAGCATTGTGCAACAATGGCTTGCATCTAGTGGTTATACGCCCTTTCAGTTTCAAGAAGAAACATGGCAACATATGTTGTTGCAAAAAAGTGGTTTAGTAAATGCACCTACTGGTTGTGGAAAAACCTTTTCTGTTTTTTTAGGAAGTATTATTCAGTTTATTGAAAAATATCCCAATACTTATCGCAACCAAAAAAATAATGGGTTACAATTATTATGGATTACTCCTTTAAGAGCCTTAGCTAAAGATATTGGTAGGGCAATGGAAGAAGCTATAGCAGCATTAGAACTTCCATGGAAAGTGGCAATTAGAAATGGTGATACCACTATAGCTGAAAGACAAAAGCAAAAAAGAAATATACCAGAGGTATTAATAATAACTCCTGAGAGTTTACACCTATTATTGGCTCAAAAAAATAATACCGAATTATTTGCTACACTACAAACCATTGTGGTAGATGAATGGCATGAATTAATTGGAAGTAAAAGAGGGGTACAAGTAGAATTAGCAATTAGTTATTTAGTAAATAGAAATGCTTTACCCATACAAGTTTGGGGTGTTTCTGCAACAATTGGCAATTTAGAAGAAGCTATGGATGTATTATTGGCTTCTTTGCCAGAAAAGGGAGCAATTGTTAAGGCACAAATGGATAAACAAATTGATATTTTTTCCATTATTCCAGAAGAAATAGAAAAGTTTCCATGGGCTGGTCATTTGGGTATAAAACTTGCCGAAAAAATAGTTCCTATCATTGAGCAAAGCACTACTACTTTAATTTTTATCAATACCAGAGGAATGAGTGAAATGTGGTATCAAACTTTGCTTACAGTTGCTCCACAACTTGCTGGTGCAATAGCATTGCATCATGGAAGTATTGAACAAGAGTTAAGATTATGGGTAGAAGAAGCCTTACATACCCAAAAACTAAAAGCAGTGGTTTGTACAGCTAGTTTAGATTTAGGAGTTGATTTTAGACCAGTAGATACCGTTATTCAAGTAGGTTCACCGAAAGGCGTTGCTCGTTTTTTACAACGAGCAGGAAGAAGTGGTCATAGACCAGGTGAAGTGAGTAAAATATATTTTCTTCCTACACATTCAATAGAATTGGTAGAAGCTGCGGCTTTAAAAGAAGCGGTAGCTAAACAAATGGTCGAAAAAAAGGAGCCTCTAGTTTTATGTTTTGATGTGTTGATTCAATTTTTATGTACAATAGCAATAGGAGAGGGTTTTACCAGTAAAACAATGTTTGATGTTGTTAAAAAAACCTATTGTTTTAGTGATATGTCTTCAGATGAATTTGCCGAAATCCTTAACCACATTACGGTTGGTGGTAAAGCCTTGGAACAATACGATGAATATAAAAAAGTAGAAGTTGAAAATGGATTTTTCTATGTAAAAAATAGAAGAATTGCAATGAGACATAGAATGCATATTGGTACCATAGTTAGCGATGTTATG
>JBMLQZ010000365.1:0-3930 GCA_049241285.1 Chitinophagaceae bacterium
TAAAGTCTTTCCAGGCTTAAAATGGGGAATAAACTTTTCATTAGTGTTGGTTCTTTTACCAGTTTTGGGATTAAAAGATTCTCTTGATGGGCGGTGGTTTAGTGTAAAACTTCCAAATCCTCTAATGTAAATGCTTTGACCGTTTATTAGGCTATCTTTTACCTCTTTAAACATGGTTTCTAATGTTACAAGAACATCTACTTTTGGAATTCCGGTTTTGTCAGAAATTTGATTGATTAAGTCAGATTTTCTCATGAAAATGTTGAATATTTTGGTTGTTTCAGGCAATAAAGTAAAACATTTTTTTTGTTAAATAGTAAAAAATTAAAAATATTATTTTTAATAATATCAATTGATTTACAGTAGATAAGAGTATGGAATGAAATTCATAACCTTTTGAAAATGAACTTTCACAAGAAAGTTTCGTTGTTTTTTAAAAAAATCTTTTTTTTCTAAATTTTTTCAAAAAATGAAATCTTTTTTCACCCAAAATTTAATGAATTGGCATCTGCAAGAAAATACCAGACAAATGCCATGGAAGGGTGAAAAAGATGCATATAAAATTTGGTTAAGTGAAGTAATTCTTCAACAAACAAGGGTAGAACAGGGCTTGTCTTATTACAATAATTTTATTCATGCATTTCCAACCATTCAAGATTTAGCAAGTGCAAAAGATGAAACCGTGTTTAAATTGTGGGAAGGTTTAGGATATTATAATAGATGTAAAAATTTATTACATACAGCAAGGTATGTTGTAGAAAACTTGGCTGGTAATTTTCCAACTTCTTATGAAGAAATGATACAATTAAAAGGAATTGGTCCATATACAGCCGCTGCTATTGCATCTTTTGCTTATAACTTACCATTTGCTGTAGTAGATGGAAATGTATACAGAGTGCTTGCAAGATATTTTGGAATTTTTACAGCAACCGATTCTTCAGAAGGTAAGCAGTTATTTGCAGATTTGGCCAATACAGTATTAGATAAAAAAGAACCTGCATTATACAATCAAGCTATTATGGATTTTGGTGCTACCATTTGTAAGCCTTTTAATCCTCTGTGTAATCATTGTGTAATGCAAAAACATTGCAAGGCTTACAATCAACTTGCTGTACAACAATTACCCATAAAAGAAAAAACTTTAGTAAAGAAAAAAAGATGGTTTTATTATTTTATTATAGAGTGTAATGAAAAAATATGGGTACAAAAACGTAGTTTAAAAGATATCTGGGAAAATTTACATGAGTTTTATTTAATAGAATCTGATGAACAAATTTTTTGGGAAACTGAATTGGTTTTATTGTGGTTACAAAATCAATTAAACATTCAAAGTGCCACCATAAAACATATATCATCTTTACAAAAACAGCAACTAACGCATCAACTAATCAAAGGTCAATTTATCCATATTCAAATGAATGAAATGCCTGAATTATTACAAAAAAAAGGTGTTTGGATAACTAAACAAACCTTACACGAATTGGCTTTTCCTAAATACATTAATCAATATTATCAACAACAAAAAATGCAGGAATTGTATTAGTATAATATGAGTATTTTTTCATTAAATAGAAATAGTAAATATGAAACCATTAGTAAATATAATGTGGTTTAGAAGAGATTTGAGATTAACAGATAATGCTGCTTTGTATCATGCTCTTAAACAAGAAATACCAGTGTTGCCCATATTTATTTTCGATACGAATATCCTTAACAAATTAGAAGATAAAGCAGATAGAAGAGTGGAATTTATTCATGCAGCAATTCACGAAATGCAGCGTCAATTGGTAACCTTAGAATCTACCATGTTTTGTTTTTATACAACTCCATTACAAGCATTTCAAGAACTGCAACAACTTTATTCAATTCAAAAAGTATTTACCAATTCAGATTATGAGCATTATGCAATTGATAGAGATGCATCTATTGCAACTTATTTGCAACAAAATGGTGTAGCATTTGAGTCATTTAAAGATCAAGTAATTTTCGAAAAAAATGAAGTATTAAAAGATGATAAAACGCCTTATACAGTATTCACACCCTACAGTAAAAAATGGAAGGCAGCGCTCAATGATTTTTACTTACAACCTTATCCCGTAGAAAAATATTATCAATACTTTTATAAACAAGCTGCAAAAGAAATTCCAAGTTTACAATCAATGGGCTTTCAAGAGGTAGATAAACCTTTTCCTTCAAAAGAACTAGATATTGCTATTGTATCAAAATATAAAGAACAAAGAGATTTTCCTGCAGTTAAAGGAACTTCACAATTAGGGGTTCATTTGCGTTTTGGCACAATTAGCATTAGAGCTTTAGCACAAAAAAGTAAAGACTTGAGTGAAGGTTTTTTGAATGAATTAATTTGGAGAGATTTTTATCATACTATTTTATGGCACTTTCCACACATTAACAAAGGGTTGGCTTTTAGAAGAGAATATGATTTAATTGAATGGAGAAATAATGAAGCTGAGTTTACCAAATGGTGTGAAGGTAAAACTGGTTATCCAATTGTAGATGCTGGCATGAGAGAGTTAAATGCCACAGGATATATGCATAACAGAGTAAGAATGATTGTAGCCTCTTTTTTAACAAAACATTTGTTGATAGATTGGCGTTGGGGAGAAATGTATTTTGCTCAAAAGCTACTTGATTTTGATTTTGCTGCAAACAATGGTGGTTGGCAATGGGCTGCAGGAAGTGGTTGTGATGCTGCACCTTATTTTAGAGTATTTAATCCTACTTTACAAACCGAAAAATTTGATAAAAACCTGCAATACATTCGTAAATGGGTGCCTGAGTTAGATAGCTTTGATTATCCAAAACCAATTGTAAAACATGAAGACGCCAGAAAAAGGGTATTAGAAGTGTATAGCAAAGCTTTAAAAAAGTAAGATTTTGTTTCTTTTTTCATCTGAAACTCTCTTAATTTAAAACAGCTTTATTTCCTAATTTCTCAACAACTCGTATCTATAAATTATTGCAAACAAATACGGTAATTCTAAACGATACCATAGTACATTTGCAATGTTTAAGAAATTGCATAAAATAAAAAAGTAAAGTATGACAAAAATTGCGGTAGCAAAAGGTGATGGTATCGGTCCAGAAATTATGGATGCAGTATTAAAAATTTTTGATGCAGCAAAAGTTCCTCTAACCTACGATGTGGTAGATATGGGTAAGTGGGTGTTTGATAAAGGGTTTAGCAACGGAATGACGCCAGAAGCTCAAGCAACTATAGAAAACCTAGGAATATTATTCAAAGGTCCTATGGAAACCCCAAAAGGTAAAGGTGTAAAAAGCATTAACGTAACAGCACGTAAAACTTGGAATACTTACGCTAATATTAGAAATTTTCAAACATTACATGGTGTTGATACTGTTTTTAGCAAAGCAGGAATTCCTATTGGTGTAACAATTGTTCGTGAAAATATTGAAGATACTTATGGTGGAATTGAACATATGCTTACACAAGATGTGGCTTTAAGCAGAAGATTTATTACCAGACCAGGAAGCATGCAAGTAATTAAGTATGCTTTTGAAATGGCAAAAAAGAAAGGTGCTAAGCGTATTACTTGTGGGCACAAAGCCAACATTATGAAAATAACAGATGGCTTATTTTTAGAAGTGTTTTACCAAGTAGCCAAAGATTATCCAGAATTAAAAGCTGACGATGTTATTGTAGATGATTTATGTATGAAATTGGTGGTAAAACCCAATGAGTTTGATGTTGTGGTTTTAACCAATTTGCAAGGCGATATTGTGAGTGATTTATGTGCAGGTTTAGTTGGTGGTTTGGGCTTTGCACCAAGTGCCAATATTGGCGACCATATTAGCATTTTTGAAGCTGTACATGGTACTGCACCAGATATTACGGGTAAAAATATTGCTAATCCAACTGCTTTGCTTTTAAGTGGCTTAGCCATGCTTCGT
>JBMLQZ010000366.1:0-2645 GCA_049241285.1 Chitinophagaceae bacterium
TGGCGTATTCAAAGTGTAAAACTTACTTTGTTAAAAGAACAACAAATGCAGCTGTTAGATACCTTAACTGTTGAACAATTATATGTTCCATTAAAAAATACTTGGGTAATAAAACAGCAAGTGATTTATCCTGCTGGTAAATTTTTTGGGTTTGATTTTTTTGGAAATTTTGTTCAGCTTTATGATGACATGCAGTTAGAACCTGTGTTTAAGAAAAAGTTTTTTGATAATACCATTTTAAAGTTTTACGATAGTTCTAATAAAAAAACGAATGCTTATTGGGATAGCATTAGACCAATACCTTTATTAGAATCTGAAATTAGAGATTATAAAAAGAAAGATAGTTTAGAACAAGTTAGAAAAGATCCCAAATATTTAGATAGTTTAGATAAACGTAGAAATAAACTCACGTTTGGAAAATTATTCTTAACGGGCCAAAACTATGGCCATACTTACAATAAGACAGATCTTTCATTCGATCCTTTAATTAAATCATTCAATAGTTATAACACAGTTGAAGGATATGTACTGAGTTTGTCTGGAACTTTTACTAAAGAATATACGGGCAGAAAAAGATTGTTTATTTCACCAACTATACGTTATGGCTTAAGCAATAAGCACCTGAACGGTTATGGAAATATTCAATATAATTTTGGAAAGAAATATTTTAATTCTATTAGTATTTCTGGAGGCTCAAATGTTTTTCAAATAAATAATGCTGCTCCAATAACCGCTTCAAGCAATACGGTTTCTACCTTATTTTGGAGAAGTAATTACATGAAAATTTATCAAGCAGGATTTGTTAAGCTACAATATAACAGATTGTTTAGTGATGGTTTTTCTTTGTTTACAAACATTCAATTTCAAAACCGTCAACCGCTTGAAAATACTACCAATTATAGCATTGGAAAATATAAAGACAGACCATTTAGACCGAATTATCCTACTGACATAGTAAGCAGCAATTTTCAAAGACACCAAGCTGTTATTGCAAACGCTACCATTATTTGGAGGCCTGGCGCTAAATACATTGAATTACCTGATAGAAAAATTATGTTAGGTTCTAAATACCCAACATTTCGATTTTCTATTGCACAAGGTATTAATGGTGTTTTTGGCAGTGATGTAGATTATACAAAATGGAAAGTGAGTATGAGTGATAATTTGAATTTAAAGTTGGGTGGAAGATTTAGTTACCGACTTGAAACTGGTGGCTTTTTACAAAGCAATAAAACATTTACACCAGATTTTAATCATTTCATGGGTAATCAAACGTATCAAGCAAGTAGGTATTTATCTAGTTTTCAATTAATGCCGTATTATCAATTTAGTAATACAAATAAAATGTATGGTGTTGGTCATATTGAATATCATTTGAATGGATTATTAACCAATAAAATTCCGGTTATTAAAAAACTAAATTGGTTTTTAGTAGTTGGTGCAAATGGTATGTATATGAATAAAGATGCTTATTTCTATGAAGGATTTATTGGTATTGAAAATATATTGAAGATTATTAGGGTTGATTATTTACATGGTGTATCATCGAAAAGTAATTTAATGACAGGTTTACGTTTCGCTGTACCAATTTTGTTTAGTCAACCAGATGGTGAATAGTTTTTTTCTGAAGTTGCACAATGATTTACAGTTGAAAGGCTGCCGGATAGAAGTGGTAGCTGCCTTTTGCAAAAAGGCACTACAAACGAATAGCCGGAAATATAGATGAATATGGTTGCATTGTTGATAGCCCACAATTGCTCTACTATCAAAATAAATGGTATTGGCAATAATTGTATATATTCTATTTTTACCAAAACTAATTGATTATTGAAATGGAAGATTTGCGTTATCCTATTGGAAAATACATACCTCAACCCTTTAGCCATGAGCAAAAAGAACAGTGGTTATTAGACATTCATTTTTTACCAAAAGCAGTTGAGTTAGCTATTGAAAATTTAGATATGGCTCAACTACAAACTCCCTACAGACCAGGTGGTTGGACCTTGGTACAATTAGTGCATCATATAGCTGATAGTCATTTAAATGCTTATGCCCGTTTTAAATTGGGTTTAACAGAAGAAAATCCTACCATAAAGCCATATGATGAAAATGCTTGGGCTATTTTAGCTGATGTTGAAACAGTACCTATTAATGTATCTATTACTTTACTACATGCTTTGCATGAAAGGTGGTATATAGCTATAAAAGATTTAACAGAAGAGCAATGGCAAAGAACAGTGGTGCATCCAGAACATGGAAAAACCATGACCTTATATTTTTTATTAGGAATGTATGCTTGGCACAGCAAACATCATACAGCACATATTACTTCATTAAAAGAAAGAAATCGTTGGTAAATGAGAGATTTAACATGGAAAATTGAAAAGTCTGAGTACTTATTAAAAGATACTTGGGCAACTATAAGAATTGACACTTGTATAAAACCAGATGGGGGAATTGTAGCCCCTTACTATGTATATGAATTTCCTGATTGGGTTACTGCAATTGCTTTTACGAAAGATGGGAAAATAATCTTAGAGCGTCAATACAGACATGCGTTGAACGAAACTATTTATGAAATTCCTGGAGGCTGTGTTGATAAAACCGATGCTAATTATGAAGCTGCCATTGCAAGAGAATTACTA
>JBMLQZ010000367.1:0-2771 GCA_049241285.1 Chitinophagaceae bacterium
AGATGCCATTATGTTTTGGTATCCTGTGTATCGTTTAAATGCAATTTTACTGTTTATTACTGCTATTATTTCAACATTAACACTAGTAGGCTTATACAGAGTTTTGCCCGAAGCATTTAGTTTAAAATCGCCTGATCAACTGCAACAAATTATTGATGAACAAACTGCAGCATTGCAAATAGCCAATCAAAAATTAAAAGAAAGTGAAGAACAATTTAAAGCATTGGTAAATAACAATCCAGATTTAATTACTTTAATGAGTGATAAATTGGAATATAAGTTTGTAAATGATACCATTAAAAACATGAGTGGATTAAAGGATGAAGACTATTTTGGTAAAACCCCAAAAGATGTTTTGCCCGATCATCCTCATACAGAAATGTTTACAGAGCAATTACAAAAAGTTGTAGACACCAAAGAAATAGTTGAGTATGAAATTGGAACCATTTCTTCCAGAAAAGGATTTGGATATTTTGCTGTTAACATGATTCCTTATTTTAATAAGTTAAAAGAAATAATTGGCGTTATTACCATAACAAAAGATGTAACGTCTATTAGAAATAACGAAAAAGCTTTGAATCAAAATATTGATGAGTTAAAAGTATTATCGAAAAGATTGGAATATAAAAGAAACGTACTTCAAGATTTTGCATACATCGTTTCTCATAATTTGCGTTCACCTACTGGTAATTTAATGGCTTTAATTAATTTGAATAAAAAAACGCAAGACCCTCAAAAAAAGGAAATAATCGTAGAAAAAATATTTGATGTGGCCTCTCAATTGGGTAGAACAGTGCAGGAATTAAGCGAAGTGGTTAACATTAATCAAAACATGAGTGCAGAAAAAGAATGGCTACGTTTTGAGGATATTTTACAAAATCAAATAATTAGTTTATCTGCTCAAATTATGCAATCAGAAGCTACAGTTAGTTTTGATTTTTCAGCCTGTGAAGGAATACAATATTCAAAAGTATACTTAGAAAGCATTTTCTTGAATTTACTAACCAATTCTTTAAAATACGCGTCTCCAGAAAGAAAACCCGTTATTTTCTTTTCTTCTAACATTGATGAAAAGGGCGTAATTACATTAGTTTGTAAAGACAATGGTTTAGGTATTGATTTAAACAAATATGGAAATAAAATATTTTCTCTACACAAAACATTTCATCAACATGCCGATTCTAGAGGTGTTGGGTTGTTTATTACCAAAAATCAAATTAAATCAATGGGGGGAAGTATTTCTGTGGAAAGTGAACCAGATAAGGGTGCAAGCTTTATTATTAAATTTAATGAATTTGATTTAAGTTGATATTTATTTTAGTACATTTACCTACCTCTTACTTAACATACATGAATACCAATTTAAATAAATTAGACAAAGTTTGCATAATTGATGATGATATCATTTATCAATTCTTAATTAAAGAAGAAATTGAAGAAACAAGAATGGTAAATAGTGTATTGTTTTTTGATGATGGTGAACAAGCTTTACATTTTATTCAACAAAAAATAGCTTCACAAAGTCAAAAAGAATTACCTGACGTCATTTTTCTAGATATTAATATGCCTGTAATGAATGGTTGGGAATTTATTCAAGCATACGTTGGAATGAAGCCTTTTATTGGTAAAAAAATTACCATTTATATGGTTAGTTCTTCAATAGATAATAGAGATTTAGATAAAGCAAAATCTATTAGTGAAATAAGCGATTATATCATTAAGCCAATCACTTCAAATAGGTTACAAACTATTTTTAAGGGATTGTTGGCTTAAAGTTTCTTTCATAAAAAACATTACCTGCAGTCAATTCAATGGCTGTAGGTATTTTTTTTATTACCTTCTTATGGGTGGGCAACTATTTCGTCCCTTTTTTTGCAGACGATAATTAATTCCGAAACTGATTCCGTAAAAACTATCATTTGCCGATGGATCAGCAGCATAACTAAATCCATCTAAATAATCTGAAAAACCAAATCTATAAGACAATTCTCCAAATAAAGATAAGGTTTCTGAAACATGATATTTTGCTCCAAAACCAATAGGAATTACCGGTAAAATAGAAGGTAACTTTTTTGCTGAATCTATTCTTAGTCCATTCAATCCTTTGGTGTCAATAGCAGCTAGGTTTGTTCTACTATAATTTCTTTGAATATTTAAAAATGTAGCACCTACTCCTGTAAAAACATAAGGATTTAATCGTCGATAATTTTCATATGAATTTTCTCCATAAATATTCCAATGTATTAATGCAGCTACTTCAGTTACTGAATTTGTGAAACTAAAACTTCTAACCTGTTTCCAAGCAATATTGGTATATCTAGCTTCGTCTTCACTTATTTTACCCGTAGTTACACCCAATTGAACCGAAAAATAAGCATCTAATGGTTTTCTTGCATACAGTTGTAAGGCAGGAGTTGCCTGTTTAAAAGAGCCTGCAAAACTTCTTGTTAAATCACCTTGATATACCAATGTTCCTAAACCAAGCCCTATTTCAATTGGTGGTAAATCTTTTTTTTGAGCAAATGAAATCGTTGAAATGGTTGTTAATGCTGCTATGGCAGCTGTAGATTTGATGAGGGAATTCATGATAGATTTTTTTTGAATGATGAATGAGAATTATCAAGTAGACTTCTATCGAATGGCAATTATTTTAGGGTGATTGAAAAATAATTACATAAAAGATGCCGCTAATTGTGAAAGAAATCACAATGATGTTACAACGAATTTGTATGCTGATGTTGAAGGTTTAATACATAAAAAAATCCATCAAC
>JBMLQZ010000368.1:0-2401 GCA_049241285.1 Chitinophagaceae bacterium
CAATAATTCAATATATATTCATCGAAAAAAATAATATATTGAAAAAATTAAATACATTTATTCAAGAAGAATTTTACAGAAGATATCAGGTTCAATATTCAATAGTTAGAAATTTACCAGTAACGAACAATACACCATCTTCAGAAAAATTTACAGAACCAACCATTATTTATCAAGGTGCAGTAAATGAAGGAAGAAGTTTTGAAACGTTAATTCCTGCAATGAAATGGGTAGATGCCAGGTTGTTAATTTGTGGAAATGGCAATTACTTAAAGCAAGCCAAAAAAATAGTTGCAAAAGAAAAACTTGAGAACAAAATAGCTTTTTTAGGCAGTATTCATCCAGATGAATTAAAATTACTCACTACTAAAGCTCATATTGGGGTGACTTTGTTTGAGAAAACTGGGTTAAATCAATACTATTCTTTAGCAAACCGCTTTTTTGATTATTTAATGGCAGGCATACCACAAGTTTGTGTTGATTATCCTGAATACCGACAAATTAACCAAGAATACCATTTTGCCCTGTTGATTGATAACACTTCTGAAAAAAGCATTGCAGAAGGATTAAACAAATTGCTTACAAATGCTGTATTATATAATACTTTACAAAACAATGCCATTAAAGCAAGGGAAAAGTTGAATTGGACCGAAGAAGAGAAAGTTTTATTGGCTTTTTGGAAAAATATTTTATCGTAATATTTTGGAAAAACATTTACATATTATTTGCCTAAACGTTCCGTATCCTGTTGATTATGGAGGCGTGTTTGACTTGTTTTATAAATTACCAGCTTTACAAAAACAAGGCGTAAATATTCATTTACATTGTTTTGATTACGGAAGAGGCGAACAACCAGAATTAAATAAATATTGTGCTTCTGTAAATTATTATCCAAGAAATATTGCTCATAAAAGTATTTCTACCTCTATACCTTATATTGTTGCTTCAAGAAAAAATGATGCTTTATTTGATAATCTATTAAAAGATGATTATCCCATTTTTATGGAAGGTATTCATTGCACTTATTTATTGAATGATGAACGATTTAATCATAGAAAAAAGTTTGTTCGCATTCATAATGTTGAATACCAATACTATGCTGATTTGTGTGCTACAACTACATCTCCTTTAAAAAAATTATACTTTTCTAGAGAAAGTACATTACTAAAAAAATACGAACAATTAATTGCTAGTAAAGCAACTGCATATTGGGGAGTTACACATAAAGATGTTGATTTTTATAGAAAAGAATATGAGTGTACTACTATAGATTACTTACCATTGTATTTACCAAATGATTGGGAAGTAACATCTTTAGAAGGATTAGGTAATTATTGCTTATATCAAGCCGACCTAAGTGTTTCAGCAAATGAAAAAGCTGCAATTTGGTTACTTGAAAAAGTATTTAGTAAAGTAAAAGTACCGTTTGTTATTGCAGGTAAAAATCCTTCAAAAAATTTACAAAAATTAGCACATCAACAATTACATACTTGTTTGGTAGCTAACCCTAGTGAACGAGAGATGCAAGACATGATTGCAAAATCGCACATTAATATTTTGCCATCGTATCATTCAACTGGTATAAAGCTAAAGCTGTTAAATGCTCTCTATAATGGAAGACATTGCTTAGTAAATGAAGCAACTGTTATTGGCTCAGGTTTAGAGTCGGCTTGTTTTGTTGCAGAATCTGCTGATGAATTTTGTTCAACTATTTTGCAACTTCAAAACCAACCTTTTGGTGCAGAAGAAATAGAATTACGAAAAGACTTATTAGGCAATATGTTTAATAATGAAGCAAATGCCAAACAGCAAGTAAAATGGATTTGGGAGCAGTATGCATAACGCATTTTATTTAATGAGTTCTTCTATAAAACGTGTTATTTTAATGAACCCAATTTAATTCAAATGCATCTAAAAATTTACACACAGTAATTATGAGATTGAAACATTTAGATAAATGGTACATTTTCTACAATAGCTTCTGCAAAGTCTAATAAATGATTAAACCTTATATCAATTGCAGTGTGTGGATATTCTGTTTCAGGATTGGTAGTAGCTAGAAAAACAGTATGCATTCCTGCATTTCTTCCAAAATACATATCACTCAATTTATTTCCCACCATAATACTTTTAGAAAAATCAATTGTAGGAAAATCTTTTTGGGCTTGAAATGCCATACCAGCATTGGGCTTTCTATTGGGTGAATCGTCTGCCAAATCAGAACAGAAATAAATTTTATCTATTTTTCCACCAAAGCTTTCAATTGTTGCCAACATATTTTCATGAATATTGGTTAAATCTTGCAGTGTCATTAACCCTTTTCCCACACCTTTTTGATTGGTAACCATTACAATTGTGTGAAAATATTTTTGCAACTTTTGCAGGGCTTCTAACACTTCAT
>JBMLQZ010000369.1:0-7255 GCA_049241285.1 Chitinophagaceae bacterium
TGCTAACACCTATAAAAAAACAGGTACATGGCTGTATGCAATGATTAAGTTTTCTCCCGATTTCTTATTTACAAAACCGGTAGCCATCAAACAATAACATCATTACCAAATCTATCATCATGAAATACTTAACTAATATATTCAAATCACTTGTTGTAATCATATTTATCATACTATTTACACCAGCAATCGGACAAAAGAAAGTAGTAAAACTGGGCTTTATTGCATTAACAGATTGTGCACCATTAGTTATGGCAAAAGAATTAGGCCTATTTGATAAATATGGCATTGAAATTCAATTAACCAAAGAGGCTTCCTGGGCTGTTATTAGAGATAAAATTTTAAATGGAGAATTAGATGGAGCTCATTGCCTGTATTCAATGCCTTTTTCTGTGTATACTGGTGTTGGTGGCAAAGCTGGCTCTGAAATGAGAATAGCCATGACATTAAACAACAACGGACAAGCCATTACACTTTCAAAAGACTTTTGTGGTTTAGTTGGCTTTAAAGAAATAAAAAAAGTGGGTGCAGCAATTAAAAATGTTCAGAGCAGAAAAGAAGTAACATTTGCTATGACTTTCCCTGGTGGCACTCATGATATGTGGTTAAGAAACTGGTTAGCAGCTTCTGGTGTAAACAGCAAGTCTGTTGGTATTATTACAATACCACCACCTCAAATGGTTGCTAATATGAAAGTAGATAACATGGAAGGCTATAGTGTTGGTGAACCATGGAATGGCGTAGCCGCTCAACAAGGAATTGGCTACACACATATTGCTTCACAAGACATTTGGAAAAATCATCCTGAAAAGGCACTTGTTGTAAACAAAACGTTTGCAGATACCAGAAGAGAAGATTTAAAAAATGTAATGAAAGCAGTATTAGAAGCTTGTATTTGGTTAGACAATATGGGTAACAGAAATAAAGCAGCATCTATACTTACAAAACCCAATTATGTAAATGCGGCATTGCCTGTAATTCAAGCTAGACTAATGGGTAGCAACGATTTAGGTTGTGATTTAGGCGTTCAAAAGTACAAAGATGATTATATGATTTTTTATAGAGGAGGAAATGTAAATGCTCCTAAAGTGGGTTATGGTATTTGGTTTTTAACACAATATGTACGCTTTGGTTACATACCAGCATTACCAGCAAACTTTAAAGAAATAGCTTCAAAAATTGTGATGGACGAATTATATGCTGAGGTAGCAAAAAGCATGAATATAGCTGTACCAGCAGACGACATGAAACCCTTTAAAACGAATTTAGAAACCATCGTTTTCGATCCAAATAATCCAAAAGCATATTTAGCAGGTTGCACCAAATAATGGATTATTATTTTAGAAAACATACTATAAGAATTATTCAGAAATAGGTTTTAGTGTTAAAAAAACGATTGCTTGCTACATGAAAAAAATCACCTTTTAAATAAAAAAATATGAAAAGTTTTTGGGTAAAAAACGCACTTCCGGTAGTTTATTTTCTAGCAGGAATGGCAATCTTAACGGGTATTTGGTCAACCATTGCTCGTAGTACCAATAATGAAGTTCCCTCTCCTACAGATACTTGGACAGTTTTTAAAGAGGTTATTCAAAATCCATTTCAAAACGATGCTGATATTAAAGGAATAGGAACAAAATTGTTAAGCTCTTTAGAAAGAGTAGGTATAGGTTTTGGCTTAGGAAGTTTATTAGCTATTCCATTAGGATTATTATTAGGTTCTAGCAAAATTGCAATGAAAGTCTTCAACCCAATTGTACAAATATTAAAGCCGGTTTCACCGTTAGCTTGGTTTCCATTAGGCTTAGCGATTTTTCAAGATAGTCCAAAGGCAAGTGTATTTATGATATTTATATGCTGCTTGTGGCCAACACTCATCAATACATCATTTGGAGCATCTAGCATACCTCAAGATCACAAAAATGTTAGCAAAGCATTTGGCTTTTCTCTTTGGAAATATATTACTAGAATTATGCTACCGTATAGCTTCCCACACATATTTACTGGCTTACGTTTATCTGTTGGTATTGCTTGGATGGTAATTGTTGCTGGTGAAATGTTATCTGGTGGAAGCGGATTGGGAAATTTTGTTTGGGAAGAAGGTTTTAATGGAGGTAGTACTGCAAAAATTTTAGTTGCTATTGTAATAATTGGGTTAGTGGGTTTATTACTAGATAAACTGTTTTCAATGTTACAGAAAAAAGTATCGTTCGTAGCTTAAATCAATCATACATATCTATTTAAAAAACTAAAACGCAAATCATGACAACTGTAATTAATCCTATACATCAAAATATTGCTGATGCTATTCTAGAACCAGTTTTAAATGTTCCTACAGCCATTGATATAAAAAATGTATCAGTGAGCTTCAAAACCCCGAAAGGAGTTTTCACTGCTTTAAAAGAAATTGATTTAACTGTAAAGAAAGGAGAAATAGTTGCACTAATTGGACATTCAGGTTGTGGTAAATCTACGCTAATGGGTTGCATTAGTGGCATGACTAATCCTACTGAAGGTGAAGTAATTGCTAATGATAAAAAAGTTACAGGACCTGGTCCAGATAGAGGTATTGTATTCCAAAATTATTCTTTGCTTCCTTGGCTTTCAGTTTATAAAAATATTTACGAAGCAGTAGACGCCGCTATGAAACATTTGTCTACAGCAGAAAAAAAAGAATTGGTAGAGAATAATTTAAAAATGGTAAAACTTTGGGAACATAAAGACAAATTACCGGGTCAACTTTCAGGTGGCATGAAACAACGGGTAGCCATTGCTAGAGCATTTGCTATAAACCCAAGTATTTTATTACTCGATGAACCATTTGGAGCATTAGATGCACTTACTAAAAGTAGCATGCATGTAGAATTATTAAAACTTTGGAATTTAGATAACAGAGAAAAAACGATTATCATGGTTACACATGATATTGAAGAAGCCATTTTCTTGGCAGACAGAGTTGTTGTGATGAATAATGGCCCTGCTGCAACAATTAAAGAAATTGTTGATGTGCCTTTACCAAGACCAAGAAATAAAAAAGACATTGTTCATGATACCGCCTACATGGATATTCATGATAAACTTTTAAATTTATTAATAGACAAATTTTCAATTGAAGATTAATAGATATTGTAATTATATAGCCATGTATCAACCATCAAATCAGCCATTACAAAAGCTAAACATTTTTAGTTGTAAGAGCATACAAATGCAAAGCTTCCATATAACATGGTTAGCATTTTTCTTTTGCTTTTTTGCATGGTTTGGCATTGCTCCTTTAATGCCATTAGTATCAGAACAATTACATTTATCTAAAGCACAAAAAGGGAATATTGGTATTGCCTCTGTATCTGCTACAATCATTGCTAGATTAATAGTTGGACGCTTAGTAGATAGTTGGGGTCCAAGAAAAACCTATACAGCTTTAATGCTACTATGTGCAATTCCTGTAATGGCAATTGGGTTTAGCAATAGTTATATCACCTTTCTTTTATTCCGTTTTGTAATTGGTATTATTGGTGCTTCTTTCGTTATTACACAATATCACACTTCTGTAATGTTTGCACCAAACATAAAAGGCACAGCAAATGCTGTTGCTGGTGGATGGGGAAATACAGGAGGTGGAGCAACCCAAATATTAATGCCGCTAATAGCAGCAGGATTTGTAGGACTAGGTTGGGTTTCAACTGAAAACAGTTGGAGATTGGCAATGATTGTTCCAGGTGCCTTATTAGTAATAATGGCTTTTGTATATTACAGGTTTACCCAAGATTCACCACAAGGAAATTTTGATGAATTACCTCAACAAAAAATAAGCAGAGAAAACACATTGCTTTTGGCAGCAAAAGATTATAGAACTTGGATATTAACCATTGCTTATGCTGCCTGTTTTGGTGTAGAAATAACAGTTGATAATTTTGCTGCTTCTTACTTTTATGAAGACTATAAAGCAAGCATTATTCTGGCTGGCTTATTAGCAAGTGTTTTTGGATGGCTCAACATTTTTGCAAGAGCAATTGGAGGTATTGTTGCTGATAAAATTGGCAAACAATATGGCTTTGATGGAAAAGTATTGTTACTAGCTTTCTTACTAATTGCAGAAGGAATTAGTATTATCTTCTTTGCAGGTGCAGTAAGCTTAGCAGTAGCAATATGTTTAATGTTTACGTTTGGAATGTGTTTAAAAATGGCCAATGGGGCTACATACAGCATTGTTCCATTTGTAAACCCTAATGCAATAGGTGGTGTTGCAGGTATTGTTGGTGCTGGTGGCAATATTGGTGCCATGCTTATTGGATTTTTATTTAAAAGTACCAGTTATTCCGATGCTTTTTTTTATCTAGGTTGTATAGTAACGTTTGTTGGTGGAATTGTATTGGCAACAAAAATTTTCACAAAAACAAGTGAAACACATTTTTCTGAAACAATAAAAGCTATTTAAAAGCTAGTATGTATCATATTCACCGTTAGCGATAATTCATGAAACAATCCTTTAAATCAACATGTTGCTACTGTGGCGTTGGCTGCGGTATTGTGGTAGAAAAAGACCGCAATGGCAAACTTACTGTTGAAGGAGATAAAGAGCATCCAGTAAATAAAGGAATGCTTTGCAGCAAAGGAATGAATTTGCATTATACGGTAATGGATCAATCAGATCGTTTATTATATCCTGAAATGAGATACAATAAACATCAACCAAGAGAAAGAGTTTCATGGGAACAAGCATTTGAAAGAACTGCTGCCGTTTTTAAAAGTATCATACAAAAATTTGGCCCCGATTCTGTAGCTATATATGCCTCCGGTCAATGCCTTACAGAAGAGTACTATGTGTTGAATAAGTTGATGAAAGGATTTATAGGTAGCAATAATATAGATACTAATAGTCGTTTATGCATGAGTAGTGCTGTGGTTGCGTATAAAATGACTTTAGGAGAAGATAGTGTACCTATCAGTTATGAAGACATTGAATTAGCTGATTGCTTTTTTATTGCTGGGGCAAATCCTGCATGGTGTCATCCAATACTTTGGAGAAGAGTAGAAGCTGCAAAAGCCGCTAACCCAAACATTAAAATTATTGTTAGTGATCCAAGAAAAACACAAACCTGTTCATTAGCAGATGTTCATTTACAAATTAACCCTGGCACTGACATTATCTTACATCATGCCATTGGTAGATGCTTAATTGAACAAGGAGATATTGATATTGCATTCATTCAAAATCATACACAAGGATTTGAAGAATATGCCCAAAAAGTAATGCAAAAAACTATTGTAGAAGCAGCTATTATTTGTGGAATTGAAGCAGACGATATTCGCTTAGCTGCTAGTTATATTGGCAATGCAAAAAACTATATTGCCATGTGGACGATGGGCTTAAACCAAAGTGTAGTTGGGGTAAATAAAAATTTAAGTCTCATTAATTTAAACCTAATTACAGGGCAAATTGGCAAACCAGGAAGTGGTCCGTTCTCATTAACAGGACAACCCAATGCTATGGGAGGAAGAGAAGTGGGTGGCTTATCAAATTTATTACCAGCACATAGAGATTTAGCAAAAGAAGCAGATAGAAATTTTGTACAACAATTTTGGAATGGGAAACCCATAAATGCAAAGCCGGGGCTAACAGCTACAGAAATGTTTGAAGCGTTAAACGATGAAAAACTAAAAGCCATTTGGATAGTTTGCACCAATCCTTTAATTAGTTTACCAGATGTTAGAAAAGCCGAAGCAGGCTTAAAAAAAGCAAAGTTTGTAGTAGTACAAGACATTAGTAATAAAGTAGAAACATTGGCGTATGCTGATGTTGTTTTTCCTGCAGCTGCATGGCTAGAAAAAGAAGGAACAATGACCAATTCTGAAAGAAGAATTAGTTATATAGCAAAAGGTGTAGAACCACCGGGTGAAGCAATGGCAGATGCAACTATTGTTTGCAAAGTAGCTAGAGCAATGGGTTTTGAAGGATTTGATTATCAATCTTCTGAAGAAATTTATGCTGAACATTGTGCCATCACTGAAAATACAAATATTGATATTAGTGGGTTGAATTATTCAATTCTTAAAAATAAAAGATCTGTTCAATGGCCCTATAAAAAAGGCTCTACCAATTCTGGCACACCAAGACTATTTACAGATCATCAATTTTATACTCCTAGTAAAAGAGCAATCATTCACACCGTTAACGATTCAAACGAGTCTGAGGGCATTCATCCCAAATACCCATTAATTCTTACTACAGGTAGAATAAGAGACCAATGGCATACTCGTAGTAAAACTGGTAAAGTAAATAAGCTCAATCAACATATTTCAGAAGCATTTATCGAAATACATCCTCAAGATGCTTATGAAAGAAATATCACCGATCAAGACTTGGTAGAAGTTGTTGGAAGAAGAGGTAACGTTCGGGTAAAAGCAGTTATTACAAACAGTATAAAACAAGGTGTTGTTTTTTTACCAATGCATTGGGGAAAAATTTTGAACAGTGATTTAAACAGAGCCAACAACATTACCAATAATCTAATCGATCCAAAAAGCAAAGAACCAGATTTTAAGTTTAGTGCTGTAGATGTAATTAAGTATATTAAACCAAAACAAAAAATTATTGTAATTGGTGGTGGTGCTGGAGCTTGTGCATTTGTAAAAAGTTATAGAGCTCTCAACCAGACAGATGAAATTGTTATTTTCAATAAAGAGAATCAACCCTTTTACAACAGGGTTATGCTTCCAGATTATATTAGTGGCTCACAAGAATGGAAGCAATTGGTAAAAATGAACAATGATGAAGAAACCACATTAAACATTACTTTACACAGAGGTACAAGCATTGTAAATATTGATAGAAACCAAAAAACTGTAACAGACAGTAAAGGTAAAACACATACATACGATATTTTATTTATTGCCACAGGTAGCAGAGCAGCCGTGTTAAGAGATACACCCAAAATGACTGGCATTTTCACCATGAGAAGTAGAGTTGATGCAGATGCTTTTAAACAATACATACATGGCAAAAATGGCAAAATCATTATTATTGGTGGTGGTTTATTAGGTATAGAATTAGCGGCTTCTTTAATGGAAATGGGCAAACAAGTAATTGTAATTAATAGAGGCTCTAGATTAATGGATAGACAATTAGATGCAATAGGCAGTCAACTTTTGTATGAAGAACTTACCAGCAAAGGAATTGAAGTATATTTTAATACAGAAATTGAACGCTTTTTAGGTCATGAAAAACTAGATGGTGTACAACTAAAAAGTGGTG
>JBMLQZ010000370.1:0-3436 GCA_049241285.1 Chitinophagaceae bacterium
CCATAATTTTTCTAATTGCTCACGTACCTCAAGGGCTTGTTTGTATTGAGGTGTTTTTTTATTCGTTGCAAGATTTATTCCTTGTTGCAAATCTTCATTACTAAAATTTTCAATCACCACACTATCAATAATCAACTGATAATTCCCTTTCTCTAGATTGGAAATTTGTAGAATTTGCTTATTAAAATCACTAGTAAAATTTACAAGTGACAAAGCTTGTTGTTGGTTAACTACAATGGGAAAAGGCAAAGCATTTTCAACTAATGAAAACTGAACTGAATTATTTTTAAATGATAGATTATTTACAAAACAATTCTTGTTAGCAGATTTGTCTTGCAATTTTTTAACATCAATAAATACGTTAGAAACTATTGGAGATGCATTGATTGATTTTAGAAACTGATATGCCATAATAAAATGCCCTGTACTATTTGGATGCACTCTATCATTAACAGTTAAAGTGAAATTTGAAGTCTTAGCCTGTTGTTGTAAAGAAATGGAAGTCATAATACCATTGTAATCAACAATAGGCAGTTGATATTTATTAGCCAAATTTTGTATGGTATTACCACATTCAATTAAGGCATCATTTACACCAAAATTGTTAGGATATTTTATGGTAGAAGTTTGATCGTAAGCAGATGGCTTTTGTAAGATTACTTTTATTTTTTTCTTGTTTAAAATACCAACAATACTATCTAAGTTTTTAGCATATAATTCAAGTGCTAACTTTCTCTTTGTTAAAGTATCAGTATTTGAAGTAGGATATTTACCATACAAATCTCTTTGCACATCGTTCATACCTATCATAATGATGGCATGAGTTGGTTTATGAATCAATATATCGCTTTCAATACGTTTTAAAATGCCACCAGTTACATCGCCTTTTATACCAGCATTATAAAAACTAATTGGTGTTGAAGGATATCTTGTAACAAAATATTGATAAATATTATGATGAAATTCTCCATTATGAGTGATACTATTCCCAACAAAACACACCCTATCTCCTTTTTTAAAAATGGGAAGCTTAACAGATTGGGCATATGTAAAAACAATACAAAAAAAAAGTACAATTACCAATTTAAATTTAACCAACTTATACATAGTTCTATTTATTTTCAATTTTAAATACGAATGAAATGATGGCTTTATAAAGGCTTATCAAATTACAATGAAGGAATTATTGACAAGAACCAAATGAAGATGCAAAACACGAATACTTTCATATTTCCAAGTTCATATAATTAATTTAAGATGTTAATTATTTGAATTTTATACATATTTCAATCGTTTGAAAATAAAAGTAAAACTATATTCATCAATAAAGAAAATTAATTTTTTACAGAAAAAATTGGTGAATAGTATATTCACTCTTAATTAAGAGCATTTATTCAGAAGAAAGATTTAAATTATAAAAATATTTGAGGTAGGAAATTGTGAATTGGGTATATTAATAGAATTTTAGGATGCTCAATTACAGAAGTAAATCAATCAAACATTTCTATGAAAGTTTTATATAACTATATAATAAAAAACGTAACTAAGACAAGTGTATTATTGCTTTTTTGTATGTACAATTGCTTTACCGCAAATGCACAATATGTGCATCATTTAACCCATGCAAAAAACCAAGCCAAGCAAAAAATAGATGCAATTTTAAATAAAGATTATGCTACGATAATCAAATTCACACATCCAAATGAATTGAAAAGAAGAGGTGGAGAAATAAGAATGATTGCTACTTTAAAAAAGGCCGATGAACAACAAATAATTCAAAAAATAAAAACAGAATCTATAGAATTACAAACCATTTCTTCAATGGTAAATGAGGGTAGAGAAATGCAGTGTATTATACCTTGTGTTATTCAAACAAAAATGCAAGTAGGAAAAGTGATTGCTACATCGTACCTAATTGGCATTTCTGATGATTCAGGTAACAATTGGACGTTTGTAGATGCAATTGGCAGAAATGCAGATGACATTCGAAAAATACTTCCTAATTTAAGTAAAAAAATTATAGTACCCTTACCCAAAGAGCCCAAATTTGTGTACTAATTATTCTTATAAATATTTGATAATCAAACATTTACAAAGCAACAAACTTACCTAATTTATCAATTTTTTACTTTCTTCTGATTGATTTTTGAATATAAATTGAAACTAAATATTCAACAAAATAGTGTGTGAAAAAGTAAGATTTTAATCAACCATTTTGCAGTAAAAAAAGTACACAGAAAATTAATTTAAAGTTAATTATTTATTAATATAACAGCCGTAATGCTTACTGTAACTGTGTTATAAAAAAGTTGAAAAATGTTGTAAACATGGTGTGAAAAACATAATTCTTCTACAGAAAATTTCGAGGGTATTATTGTGTTGTTATTCAAAATTTCATCTGAGATTTAAAAGGAAAATAAACTAGTTCTTTTTGCAAATAAGCAATCAAGCTATTTATTATTTCTTACCATTTTGTTTTGCGAAATGGCAGTATAAACTCGAAATAAATTTCAGTATTTATATGAGTTCTTTAAGATTATTTGAATAACAAAATCCATTATATCTAAATACCACTTTACGCTTTAGGTGGAAAAGTATGGGTAAGCATTTACAGTTTTTATTGAAGGCTGCAAAACTTAATCTACATTACTTTAAAAAAAGCAACGAAATAGCAAGCCAAAGGAATCACTATATGCAAACAGAACCGATTTTACAAGACAACAAAGACAGATTTGTTTTATTTCCAATTAAGCATCAAGACATTTGGAAAATGTACAAACAAGCAGAAGCTAGTTTTTGGACAGCAGAAGAAATTGATTTATCTACAGACACACAAGATTGGGCAGGTAAATTAACTGAAGATGAACGTTATTTTATTAAGCATGTATTAGCATTTTTTGCTGCTAGCGATGGAATTGTAAATGAGAATTTAGCAGTGAATTTTTTACAAGAAGTACAATACCCAGAAGCACGTTGTATGTATGGTTTTCAGGTAATGATTGAAAACATTCACAGCGAAGCTTATTCGTTATTAATTGATACTTACATTAAAGATGCAGTTGAAAAAGATAGATTATTAAGAGCCATAGAAACAGTTGATTGTGTAAAGAAAAAAGCAGAGTGGGCTTTACGTTGGATTGATAAAGGATCTTTCGCTGAAAGATTGGTTGCTTTTGCAGCTGTAGAAGGCATTTTCTTTAGCGGAAGTTTTTGTTCTATCTACTGGTTAAAGAAAAGAGGTTTAATGCCAGGGTTGGCATTTGCAAATGAATTAATAAGTAGAGACGAGGGTTTACATTGCGATTTTGCTTGTTTATTATACACACAACATTTACAAAATCAACTAGATGTAGCAACTGTTGTTGCCATTATTAAAGATGCCGTAGAAATTGAGAAAGAGTTTGTATCTGAATCACTGCCAGTAGAACTCATTGGA
>JBMLQZ010000371.1:0-4423 GCA_049241285.1 Chitinophagaceae bacterium
CATAAAGCTTCAGGATGATTTGGTGCCACAACTGTTTTCAAAGAATTTACTCTTTCATTTAATGGAAATGATTTCTGTTCGTAACGAGGAATAATATTTCTTTCTTTCGGTAAAACCCAAATTTGTAAAAATGAAACAGGCTTATCTCGATTTGCATTCTTTTCACTATGTGCAATACCACTTCCTGCACTCATGATTTGCACATCTCCTTGTTTAATAATTTCATGTCTACCAGTGGTATCTTGATGTTCTAAATCGCCACTTAATGGAATAGAAATAATTTCCATATTATCATGAGGATGTTTACCAAAACCCATTGATGCTGCTACAGTATCATCATTCAAAACTCTTAAAGCACCAAAGTGTATTCGCTCTTCATTATAATAACCTGCAAAACTGAAAGTATGGTAACTATTTAGCCAACCATGATTTGCATGACCTCTTGTATTTGCTTTATGTATGATCGTTTTCATATTTGAAATTTTAAATTAAGTGTATATACATGTATATTAATAAAAAAATTTACTCTTTTTCTCTAACTTTTTCTAACAATAAAGAAATGGTTGTTGCCTCTGATTCTGAAATAAGTACATTATCGGTATAAATTTTCTCCACCATTACAGTGCTTGCTGCCAAAATATTAATTCCTGCTTGTGTAATTGTAATTACAGTTTCTCTTTTATCGGCAACAGAAGTACTTCTTTTTACTAATTTTTTAAATTCTAACCTGTCAATAATCCTTGGTACGTTTGAGTTTTTCTCCATCATTCTACAACCAATATCTTTTACACACATTTGCTCAGGATGCTTACCTTTTAATATTCTAAGTACGTTGTATTGTTCATGTGTTAATCCAAATTCTTTCAATTCTTTACTCATGATAGTTTTTAACCACCATGCTGTGTACAGAATATTTAAAGTTGCTTTTTGCACTTCGCTTTTAAATTTTGTACTTTGTATAGCCTGTTCTAATTTCATATCTAATGCAAATGTATGTACATACATCTAATTTTCAAAAAAATATTTCTTCGGAAGAATCCCTTTCATTTTTTTGATAAAAAGGGATAAATAAAAATGTATTTGAAAAATTAATTTGAGGCGTTAGAGGCATATTTCCACCAATCACTTAAACTATTACAAGTAGCATATTCTTTATCAATTGTAATAAAATAAGTTGGTAGATGTTCTTTAAACCATTTTTCTAAAGTGGCTTGCTTTTTTTCTTCTAATGCTCTTTCTGCAATTCTGTTATAATCTTCTTTTAAATTTTCGATATGTGGCTGTGTTCTATTTTTCAAATGCACTAATCGAACCATTTTTTTACCTCGTTCATCTGTATAAACCTGAGGTTGAGAATACTCGCCTACTTTAAGATTTTTAATAGCAATAACCATATCCTTATCTAATTCATCTATAGCTAGTAATGATATACCACTTCTACCAGTAACAGTTCCACCATTGTATTTACTGCCTTCATCTTCACTGTATTTATTAACAGCTTCGCCAAAAGTTAATTGTCCACTTACAATTTTTACTCGTACACTATCTAATTTATTGATTGACAATTTAACCTCATCGTCTGTTACAGGAGGAATACGTAGTATATGACGTACCAAAGCATCATCGCCAGCTCTGCTAACCATTTGAATAATATGATAACCAAATTTTGATTTGATAACTGGAGAAATTTGTCCTTCTTTTAAACGAAATGCAGCAGCGGTAAAAGTTGGATCAAAATCTTTAGCTGTTCTATTGATATTATATTGTCCACCATTATCCTTACTACCTGGATCGTCTGAATACAATTTGCATAATTGTTCAAACTTTTTAATACCAGATTCTATTTGTCGTTTATATTCATACAACTGTTTTACCACATAGTCTTCAATATCTTTACTAGCCTTTGGCACTGCTAATATTTGACTTAATTCAATTTCACTTTCATAATAAGGTAAACTATCTTTTGGAATTTTTGCATAGTATGATTTTACTTCATTAGGTGTAATTTTAATAGGCTCTAAAATTTTACCTCTCATTTGATCGGCTAATTTTCGTTCTTTAAAACTTTGTCTAAAATCTTCTTTAATTTGATAGATGGTTTTTCCTGCAACCTCTTCTAAAATTTCTTTTGTTCCATAAGCATTAATAAAGCTTCTTATTTGGTTGTCTAAGGCAGCATCTATTTCATCTTCTGAAACTACTAATGAATCTTTTTCTGCTTGCAAAACCAATGCTTTTTGAATTAACTGCCCTTCTAAAAAAGCACATTCAGGATTAGGAGGCAACTGCGATTCTTGGCCTTGTCTTTTATAATCTGCAATGGCATTAATAATATCTGAACGCAAAATAATTTTATCGCCTACTTGAGCTATAATTTTATCTGCAATTACTTTTTTGGTTTGTGCTTGAACAAAAACACATCCTACAAAAAATAATAAAGCGGTGAAAGTATATTTCATAAACACAATTAATATCTTCAAAAATAGGTTTTTGTGAGTAGCTAATGTTGATTAAAATATTGCTTTTAACAAATTGTTGTAGCTATGTAAGTATTTAAGGATTTATAAATACAAAAACTTCCGTTTACAAAAAGAAACGGAAGTTGATATTATTCACTAAAGAAGAAAATAAATTTTATCCTACAGCTTCACTAGCCATGCTTTTTGAAACCTTTTTACGCTCTTCTTCATTCAACACAACTTTACGCATACGAATGTTTTTAGGAGTTACTTCAATACATTCATCTTGCTGAATATATTCCATACATTCTTCTAAAGTCATTAATGTTTTAGGAGCAATTCTAGTAGCATCATCACTACCACTTGCTCTATGGTTGGTTAACTTTTTAGGTTCTGTTGCATTTACTACTAAATCTCCTGGCTTAATGTGTTCTGCAATAATTTGTCCTGCGTATACATCTTCTCCTGGATCAACAAAAAACTTACCTCTATCTTGTAATTTATCAATAGAATAACCTGTTGTTTTTTCTTGATTCTTACTAATTAATACACCATTATTTCTTCCCGGAATTGGGCCTTTCCATGGTTTATATTCAATAAAACGATGAGCCATAACAGCCTCACCAGCAGTATTGGTAAGCATTTGAGAACGCAAGCCAATTAGTCCTCTTGATGGTATTTCAAACTCAAGATGTTGCATTTCGCCTTTACTTTCCATTACCAACATTTCGCCTTTACGCTGTGTAACCAAATCAATTACTTTACCACTAAATTCACTTGGCACATCAACCACCAAATTTTCGTATGGTTCATGCTTTTTATCATCTATGTATTTAATTAATACTTGAGGATTACCAACAGTTAATTCATACCCTTCTCTACGCATAGTTTCAACTAATACACCTAAGTGTAAAATTCCACGTCCGTATACTAAAAAACTATCTGCACTATCTGTGTCTTCAACACGTAATGCAAGATTCTTTTCAGTTTCTTTCATTAAACGATCACGTAAATGACGAGAAGTAACAAATTTTCCATCTTTACCAAAGAATGGTGAGTTATTGATGCTAAACATCATACTCATAGTGGGTTCATCTACACTAATTACAGCCAAAGCTTCAGGATTTTCTGCATCGGCTATTGTATCACCAATGGTAAAATCTTCTAAACCAACAACAGCACAAATATCGCCAGCCATTACTTGTGTTACTTTTCTTTTTCCTAGAGCTTCAAAAATGTATAGTTCTTTTACTTTAGATTTTTGAATACGGCCATCGGTACGCATTAAGCTAAAACCTTGTCCTTCACTAATACTTCCTCTTGCCACTCTTCCTACAGCAATTCTACCCAAAAAAGCACTATAATCTAAAGAAGTGATTTGCATTTGCAAAGTACCCTCTTCTACTTTTGGTGCAGGAACATATTGCAATATGCCATCCATAAGTGGAGTAATATCTGCACATTGCTCATTTTTACTATTGAACCAGCCATTTTTACCACTTCCATAAAATGTTGGAAAATCTAACTGTTCTTCGGTTGCATCTAGGTTAAAAAATAATTCAAAAACGGCATCATGCACCTCATCTGGACGGCAATTGGGTTTATCTACCTTGTTAATTACCACAATTGGTTTAAGATTTAATTGCAAAGCTTTTTGCAATACAAAACGAGTTTGAGGCATTGGTCCTTCAAAAGCATCAACTAGTAAAATAACGCCATCAGCCATTTTTAATACACGTTCAACTTCACCTCCAAAATCACTGTGACCAGGTGTGTCAATTACATTAATTTTTACATCTTTATACTGTACAGATGCATTTTTTGAAAAGATGGTAATTCCACGTTCTCTTTCCAAATCGTTGCTATCCATTATCAATTCACCAGTATCTTGATTAGCTCTAAATACATTTGTTTGGTGTAAAATTTTGTCAACCAAAGTTGTTTTTCCGTGGTCAACGTGTGCA
>JBMLQZ010000372.1:0-1353 GCA_049241285.1 Chitinophagaceae bacterium
ATGAATATATTCTTCTTTTGTTGCTGTGGTTGTAATTTCAAAATTGCCCTCTTTATCTAATGAATCAGTGCCAATAACTACTGGATTTTTACCACCAACAGATATCTGCTTTAAGTAAATAACAACACCCGTTGGATGTAGAATTTTTCCAGAAACTGTAAATGTTTTTCGTTCGGTTTTGCAACTACAAAACAACCATACAATACATCCTAAATAAATAGCGGCTAATCTCATACGTTAATCTAATTTTTGCTGCAACAAAGCGGTAACTTTTTTAGGATCGGCTTTTCCTTTGCTTAATTTCTTTACCTCACCTACAAATAAACCAATCAACCCTTTTTTACCTTTTTTATATTCCATTACTTTATCTGGCATTGCAGCAATAGCAGCATCTATCCAAGTTTCTAATTCATTTTCGTTGCTCACTTGAATAATGTTTAACTCTTCTGCAACTGCTAATGGATGTCTATTTGTTTCAATTAATATGGGTAATAACTTAGCTGAGGCAGTTGAAAAGTTTACTTTTCCTTCATCAACTAAAGCAATTAAGTTAGCTAATGTTTGTGGCTGTAAAGTAAGCTGTTCTATAGAAATAGATTGATCATTTAAATATTGTTTAATAGGACCACAAATCCAATTTACCAAAGCTTTGTATTGTTGGGTAAAATTTGTAGCAGCATTAAAATAATCGGCTGTTGCTTTTTCGTCGCACAATTGTTGAGCATCGTAAGCACTTAATCCAAACTTGGTTTGATAATTCGCAATCAATAAGTTTGGTAAATCTGGCAAAGAAGCTTGTATACTATCTATAAAACTTTTTGATAAATGAAAGGGAGCCAAATCTGGACAAGGAAAATACCTGTAATCGTTAGCTTCTTCTTTATCTCTTAATGCAAAAGTGGTATCGTTATCTGCATCAAAACTTCTTGTTTGTTGAATAATAGATCCTCCATTTTCGACAATTTCAATCATTCTTTCAACCTCAATATCAATTGCTTTTTTTACATTACGAATACTATTTAAATTTTTCACCTCCACTTTTGTTCCTAAAGTAGTTGCCCCTTTTAAGCGAATAGAAACGTTAGCATCACAGCGTAAACTTCCTTCTTCCATATTTCCATCACAAACGCCTATCCATTGCACTAACTTCCTTACTTCTGTTACATATAAAAAAGCTTCTTCACTACTTTGGATACAAGGTTCAGTAACAATTTCAATTAATGCTACACCAGCTCTGTTTAAGTCTACACAAGTGTTTGCATAATCTAAGTCGTGTATGCTTTTTCCTGCATCTTCCTCTAAGTGAATTCTATTTAATTGAATTTGTTTAGCTTGGTTTTGTATATGTATTGT
>JBMLQZ010000373.1:0-9659 GCA_049241285.1 Chitinophagaceae bacterium
GATTTTAAGACCGCAAAAAAAACATTTTTATTTTTTGATTATCCAAAAAACCTGGCCCTATAATCATTTATTCACGAATCAAATAAATCAATATTATTGGGTTTAAAACATACAGTAAACCCATCATAAAAAAAGGCTTTGAAACACTTATTAAAAAGTAATTCAAAGCCTTTGTAAATTAAAGCCAGTATATTATTCTTTAATGGTAGTGTTCATTATTGGTTTATCAAACTCCCATTCTTTTGTTTCTAATTTTTTATTGGTAGGATAAATTTCGTTACATGTAGATCCTTCATATAAACGACCATCTTTCATAATATATTTAATAGTATTGGTATTGCGAATATTTTCTAAAGGATTTTTATCTAAAACAATTAAATCGGCCAACTTTCCTACTTCAATACTACCTAAATCTTTATCTAATCCTAATCCAATAGCCCCATGAATAGTGGCAACTTTTAAAGCATCTATTGTACGCATTCCACCGCTTTGCATGCTCCACAATTCCCAATGATAGCCCAAACCTTGAAACTCACCATGACTACCAACACCTGCCAAACCTCCTAACTCTACAAATTCTTTCATATTTTTTGCATGTTTTTGAAATACATGCTCTTCTGGCATAAACCAACCAGCACCTAATCTTCTAGTCTTAGAAGCCAATTCGTCATAAGCAAAAAAGTGTTGTACCTTTTTATCGTGATAAGGATTTTCGGTTGCCCAATAATAGTTTTCTGCAAATGGACCACCATAAGACACAAGTAATGTTGGTGTTACTATGGTTTTAGATTTAGCAATAAATGTGAAAACATCTTTATACAAAGGATAAATTGGTAAAGCATGTTCATGACCAGGATAACCATCTAGAATTTGCGTCATATCTAACTTAAAATCTAACCCACCTTCTGTTGTAGGCATAATACTTTGATTTTTTGCTGCCTGAATAATCCATTGACGTTGCTTTCTATTACCTGTTAAATACATTTTAATGTACTTAGTATTAAAGTATTTACTATACTGCATTAATACGCTTTCAGCCTGAGCAGAATCTTTGATATTATAAAACCAATAACCAACACCAGGTCCAGTAGAATAAATTCTTGGACCAGCCATCATACCAGCATCAACCATATCACTATAGGTAAGTACATCTGTTGTTGCAGTTTGTGGGTCTCTTGTTGTTGTTACACCATAAGCTAAATTGGTGGCATATATCCAAATTTGATTTTTGTGAATGCTCCAATTAGGCCACATATGTGCATGAGGATCTATAAACCCTGGAACAATTGTTTTGCCTGAAACATTGATAATTTTTGCTCCTGATGGTGCAGTAATTTTTTTGGCAACAGATTTTATTCGGTTGTTTTCAATAAGGATATCACCATTTTCGAATACTTCATCGCCTTTCATGGTAATTATTCTTGCACCACGTAATAATACTAATCCATTTGGAGTAGCTTTTTTAAAGTACACTTTAACCTGATTTTCTACTGCTTTGTAACTAGGCTCAGTTTTAGCAATTGCTACTTTATTAGTACCATTTTTTGCAGCAATAGAATCACGTATTTTCTTTTCAGCATCGGCCTTTTGTTTTAATAATGTATCGGCTAATAAACGTGCTGTTGAGTCTTCAATTCTTTTAGCATTAAGCTTTTTAGCATCTTTTAAACTATCATCAAAAAACTGTGCATATGCTACATCATAAACAAAATGTGTACTTCCTAAACTAAAATGTACTTTTTGACCATCTTGTTGCCAATATGGAAACTCACCTCCCATTTCGGTTACTTTTTTAGCAGGAAAATCTGCATTAGCAGCATCTGCAACTGAAATGTTTTCTAGCTTTCCAGTTTCTGGCACTGTAACAACATAAATATCATTATTTACTTGTACCAATGCTTTGTCACCAGTAGGAGCAATAGTAATCCAAGAAGCAGGTGTAGGCTTAGTTACTTCTCTTTCTTGATCTTGGTCATGATTTTCAATCAAAATACATTTCATACTTTCTGGATCAGGACGACCTTTTACTGAAGGTATTGATCCATAGGTTGTAATGCCGGTAAAATGCAATAATTTCTTTTCATCTGTACCATCCCATTTAATAGAAACCAAATCACCATTGCCATTAGTTAAATAAATACGATCGGGTTGTTTTTGAATAAAATGTGGATTATATCTATTCAAACTTTTATCAATAGTATAAACAGTTCCATCTGAATTATTAATCCATACCAATTCTTCTTCGTTACCATCGTAGCCTGGTCCAAAAGATTCTTTAAATACTCTTACACTACTTTTTAGGCACACTATTTTATCGCCGGTAACATTATAAGCTAATTGCTGATATAACCCTTTTTGTTGGGTAAGTTTTCGAAGATTGTTACCTGTAGCATTCACCGTATAAATATCTCCACCATCAGCAGTCCAAGTAGTAAATGCAAGCGTATTTCCATCAGGACTCCAAGTTGGCTGTGCTTCTGTAAAATCATGATTGGTAATACGTTTAGGGCTTCCATTTGGATAATCCATTACATACAATCTATTCAAAACAGTAAACGCTAATTTTTTTCCATCGGGTGAAGGAATTGCATCTCTAATTTGTGTAGCAAGTTGGTAAGCAGTATCAGAAATAGGATATTTAAAATCTAATTGTGGCCCTAATTCTAATTGTACATCTACATCAATAGGAATTTCTTTTATGCCAGAACCGTCAATAGCTATTTGTTGAATTTTTCCTCCAAAAGCAGTATATAGATATTTACTATCAGGAGAAAAAGCCATTGCAGGTAATACACCCAAAGGTGCAATAGATTCTTGCTCATCTCTTTGAACTGGATATGCCACCCATTTTTCTTCACTAGTTTGTAAATTTCTCAAAACCAATCCAGTTTTATCTTCATACCTAGTTCCATAAACCAACCATTTACCATCTTTTGAAAGTGTTGGTGTAAAAGCACTTCCATATCTTGAAGTAATAGAAGTTGTTTTTGCATTACTTCTATCATACATACCAATTTGATATTGTGGAAGCTTTGCATTGTAATTCCAAGCACCAATACGATAGGAATAATAGATTTTTTTACCATCAGCACTTGTTGCAGGATCTATGGTTTTTAATGCAGCAGGGGCATCAATTAATTGAGTACCGCTTCCACCTTTTTTATGCACCATAAATAATTTTGGCACCCTTCTTCCTTTTGAATAAACAATATAGTTACCATCTGGAGTCCAACAAGCACTTGGAAAATATTGGTTTTGATCAGCGGTTAATTGAACAGTATCTTTTTTTTCAGTATCAATATACCAAACATTGTCTGCTCCGCTTCTATCAGAAATAAACAATATTTTTTTACCATCGGGGCTAAATCTTGGATGCACATCGTAAGCTAAACCTTTCGTAACAAAACTAGCTTTTCCACCATTAGTGGGCATTGTATAAATATCTCCCATTAAATCAAAAACAATGGTTTTACCATCTGGACTTACATCTAAACTCATCCAAGAACCTTCTTTGGTATTAAACGATATTGTTCTACTAGGTTTTAGTGGAAGGTTTTTATACGTTGTATACTTGAACGAATCTTTTTTGGTTATACTATCTGCAAAGAAAGTATTTGACCGAACATTGAATGGATTATTTGTGGAATGAAAAGCAGCAAAAAAGGCTACACCCAAGCCAGTAATTATGGCAAAAGTATTTCTCATAAAAAATTATTTAAGACATGGAAGATATTAATAACTTACTAGTATTAAATAATATTGTATAAGGAAATTTACTAACGGTAGAATAAAGTTAGTTTGGCAAAAAATGAAAGGATTGCGGAGAGTAAGAGATTCGAACTCTTGATACAGTTTCCCGTATACACACTTTCCAGGCGTGCTCCTTCAACCACTCGGACAACTCTCCTAATTAAGGGCAGCAAAAGTAACTGTTCATTACTAATTCATCAACAAAAAATCAATACTTAAATATCTGTTGTGCATTTGCAGTAGTAGCAGTTGCTACTTCTTCAGCTGAAATTTGTAAACATGCTGCTATTTTTTCAACCACATATGTTAAGTAACTACTTTCATTTCTTTTGCCACGATAAGGCACAGGCGATAAATATGGAGCATCTGTTTCAAGTACCAAATTGTTAATTCCAATTTTTGAAATAACCTCTGGCAATCCTGCATTTTTATACGTTGAAACACCACCAATTCCCAAAAAAAATCCTAAATCAATAATTTGTTTTGCACTCTCATAACTTCCACTAAAGCAATGAAAAATTCCTTTCAACCCTTTTTGAGCAAATGGTTTTACTGCATTAATGGTTTCTTGCATAGCATTTCTAGTATGAATTACAATTGGTAATTGATATTCTAAAGCCCATTGCATTTGCAAATGAAAAGCATCGTATTGTTGTTGCATAAAGGTTTTATCCCAATAAAAATCTAATCCAATTTCTCCAATAGCTGGAAAAGATCTTTTCTTTAATTGTTCTTGAACAATGGCAAGTTCTTGCTGATAATTTTCTTTTACATAACAGGGGTGCAAACCCATCATTGCCAAACATACATTGGGAAATTGTTTTTCTAATGTATACATAGCTTCTAAAGAGCTACTATCAATAGCAGGTAAATAAAATTTTTGTACACCTACTTGTTGTGCTTTTTGTATTACTGTAGAAATATCATCTTGAAATTCATCTGCGTATAAATGGCAATGTGTATCTATTAATGTCATAATACAATTTTAAAATATTTTATGGCCTTTACACAATAAAAAATATTTAAGCCTAAGAAAATAAAAAACAATCGGTACTCGTTTTAATAACTCGAACTATTACAACCATACACTTAAAGGCACATTAGTAAGGAATAAAGATTGTAAAGACTGTTTTCATAGGGTACGGATTAAATAGGCTGAGGTTTCTACCTCGGCCTTTGTTGTTTATGCCTCTAAAGCTGAAAATTGGTATCCTAAATTGGTAAAATGTTCTAGCACTTTTGGCAGTGTATATTGTAATTTTTCAAAAGCTTTTTGGCTATCATGAAACACCACAATACTTCCTTTTGTAGTATTATTTAAAACGTTTTGCAAGCAAGCTTCATTAGATAATTGCACATCAAAATCGCCACTTAAAACCGACCACATTATTGGCTTAAATGTAGCAGCATTTTCATAGGCAGGCTGTATTATTTGTTTTATTTGAGCCTTAGTAATTCTACCATAAGGTGGCCTAAATAATGTTGAGGGAATATAATTTGCTGCCCATAAAATATCTTTTACATAAGTATAAGTATCGGTATGCCAACCATTTAAATGATGTTGTGTATGATTACCAACTGCATGTTGCTGTTCAATAATTTTTTGAAAAATATCTGGATGCTTTTTTACGTTTTTCCCAATGCAAAAAAAAGTTGCCTTTGCTTGAAATTGCTGTAATGTATCTAAAACAAAGGGAGTTGCAGAAGGGTGTGGACCATCATCAAACGTGAGGAAAATTTTCTTTTCACTGGTAGAAATTTGCCAAACCAATTGAGGGTATATGGCTTTTAGCCACCAAGGGGTTTTTACCAAATACATCATTCAAAGTAATTTATCGGCAATTGAATTAAAATACTACGCTAAATGTTGGAAATATGCTTTTAAAAAATTCAAATGAATAATAAGCTTATAATTCAATGAAAGGTTGTAAGCATTAAATAGCACCTCCATTAACTACTTTCACTAGCTCGTCATGAATTTTACCGTTAGATGCAATAATATGTGGTTGATAAGGGCTGTAATAATTATTGGCAAAATCGGTTACTTTACCACCCGCTTCTTGTACCATTAAAAATCCGGCTGCACTATCCCATGCTTGTAATTTGTGTTCGTAAAATCCATCAAAACGACCAGCAGCAACCCAACATAAATCAACAGCTGCACTTCCTAAACGACGAACTGGAACTCCCTTTCTAATAAATTTTTCAAAAATTTGTAAAGGTCCATTTTCGGCATCTAAATAGGTATATGGAAACCCAGTTACTAAGCAACTATTAATTAATTCAGTTTTATCGCTTACATGAATTTTTTTATCGTTTAAAGTTGCCCCAAATCCTCTTTGTGCAAAAAAGAATTCATTAATAAAAGGATTGTAAACTGCCCCCAATTCCATTACTCCATCTTTTTCAATTCCAATACTTACACAACAAATTGGTATTCCATTTGCATAATTTACGGTTCCATCTATAGGGTCAATTATCCATTTATAAGTACTGTCTTGAATCATTTCACCAGCTTCTTCACTCAATATAAAATGATCAGGAAAACTTTGTTTAATAATACCAAAAATGGCTTCTTCACTTTTATGGTCTACTTCTGTAACTAAATTGTTAATGCCTTCTTTGTTAGAAACGGTAAATTGTTTGTCGAAGTAAGATTTCATGATGGCTGCACCAGCCATAGTTGCTTCTATAAGTGTTTGTTTTAAAGTCATACAGCAAATATAAGCAGCTACTAAACCTACGTTTCAATATTTTGTGCATTTATTGTTTTACTTTTCGGCCTTAAATAGCTAAACGCTAGGGTAAATTGCCATATGCAGCTTTCTATTATTATTGTAAACTTTAATGTAAAATTTTTTGTAGAGCAGTGCTTACATACTGTTGCCAATGCTATTAAACAAATTAATGCAGAAGTAATTGTAGTTGATAATCAATCAACCGATAATAGTATGGCGTATTTAAAGCCATTATTTCCTTGGGTACGTTTTATTGAAAACAATGAAAATATTGGATTTGGAAGAGCAAATAATATAGCTATAGAACAATGCAAAGGCGATTTTATAGTATTGTTAAATCCTGATACTTTATTACCTGAAGATTGTTTTGAGAAATGCATTGAATTTTTTAATAAACAGAAAGATTGTGGTGCCATAGGTGTAAGAATGATTGATGGAAGTGGTACTTTTTTGCCAGAAAGTAAAAGGGCTTTTCCATCACCATTAGTTTCTTTTTATAAAATTGTTGGGTTATCTACTTTTTTTCCAAAATCTGCCATTTTTAATAAATATGCTTTAGGCAATTTGAATGAAAATGAAGTGCATGAAGTAGCAGTATTAGCAGGTGCTTTTATGATGGTTAAAAAAGTGGTATTGCATTCTTGCAAAGGATTTGATCCAGATTTTTTTATGTATGGAGAAGATATTGACTTAAGCTACAGAATTCAACTATCTGGTTATAAAAATTATTACTTGGGTAATGTTACTATTATTCATTTTAAGGGCGAAAGCACCAAAAAAGGAAGCTTAAACTATGTAAAATTGTTTTACTCTGCAATGAGCATTTTTGTAAACAAGCACTATAAAGGCTCTGCAGCAACATTGTTTGTTATACTGTTAAATGCAGCCATTTTTTTTAAAGCCATCACATCATTAATTCGATCTTTTGTAATAAAAATTGGTATGCCACTTTTTGATACCATTTTAATATTAATTGCTTTATTAGGTACCGCTTTTTTTTGGGTAAAATATGTTAGAGAGGGCGTTCCTTTTACACAAGAAACTGTTTATGTTACGCTTTGTTCATTCACCCCCATAATGCTTATTTCTTCAGCTGTTTTTGGCATTTACGATAATTTATATAAACCATCTAAAGCCTTCATAGCAAGCTTTATAGGTATGATTACCGTTATGGCAGCTTATGCACTTTTACCAGAATCATTGCGTTTTTCAAGGGGTGTTATTTTAATTGGTGGTTTTGCTGCAGCAATATTAGTTGCAATTAGTAGATGGGTTTTGTTACAATTAGCAATTATTCATCCATCTTATCAAGCAGATTATTTACCCACTACCGTTGTTGTTGGTAATGAAGAAAATTACAAACAAGTACAAAACATTTATCATAATGCTGGTTTAAACGAAAGTATTATTGGAAGAGTAGCAATACATAATAATGATAGCACTGCCGTAGGTACTTTAGACAACTTACAAAAAATTAGTACTGAATTATCTCTTCAAGAAATTGTGCTTTGCTCAGGAGCAATTTCATTTAAAGAAATCATTCAAATTGTATCGAATAAAATTTCTGGTATTCATTACAGATTTTTTGCAGAAAATAGTAATAGTATTATTGGCAGTCATGATAAAGATAGTAGTGGAAAATCTTTTGCTTATGAAGGAGAGTTTGCAATAGCAAGACCGTATGAAAAAAGAATGAAACGTATTGTAGATATGAGTATAAGTTTCATTATTGTATTTGGATTTCCATTACATGTTTTATGCATAAAAAAACCATTTGCTGCTTTACAATTTGCGCTATTTGTTTTGTTTAAAAATTACACATGGGTTGGTTATACAAATGTTATAGATCAACAGCAATTACCACCACTTGCTATTAATAAACTTAGTTTTTTGGGTATTCCAAAAGAACATAACCAAGCTATTGGCATTGAAATTTTGCAGCAATTAAATATTCGATATGCTAAACACTACGATTATTGGGAAGATATTCGGATTATTTTAAAAAGCTATAGACACCTAGGTGGTTAGTAGCCTTAAAGTATTATGAATAAGTGTGTACATGTATTTTTGCAACTTTTAGTTTAGCTTCGTTAAAACCTTTATAAAAACTTAATATAAGAAATGCCCATATTCGATATAAAAGTGCCTGCTAGTATTTCGAAAGCACTGGGTTTGCCAGAAAGAAACCCTAGAAGCTTGCAGCTAAAGGTGCTTAAAAAACTTTTACGTAAAGCAAGATTTACAGAGTTTGGTCAACAATATCGATTCGATGAAATATTACTAAGTAAACATGTTGGCAAAAAATTTCAAGAGATAGTTCCTACGTACAATTACAATAAAATTTATAAACAATGGTGGCACAAAACCTTAGAAGGTGTGCCAGATGTTTGTTGGCCAGGAAAGGTTAAATATTACGCATTGTCTTCTGGTACATCAGAATCGGCAAGCAAATACATTCCTATTACCAATGATATGTTAAGAGGCAATAAAGTTTCAATGATTAAACAATTATTAAGCCTCAGAAACTACGAAGATTTACCGGTAAAATCGTTAAGCAAAGGTTGGCTAACATTAGGGGGAAGCACAGAACTAGAAAAATCTTCATCAGGGTATTTTGCTGGAGACTTAAGTGGCATAACAGCTAAAAAAGCACCATTTTGGTTTCAACCATTTTATAAACCTGGAAAAAAAATTGCCAAAGAAAAAGATTGGAATAAAAAACTAGAAGAAATTGTAGAAAAAGCACCTGAATGGGATATAAGTTTTTTGGTTGGCGTTCCTGCTTGGATACAAATGTGTATGGAAATGATTATTGAACGCTACAAGCTAAATACCATACATGATATTTGGCCTAACCTTGCCTTCTTTGTACACGGTGGTGTAAGTTTTGAACCCTATAAAAAAAGCTTTGAAAGATTATTAGGTAAACCACTCATTTATATTGAAACCTACTTAGCAAGTGAAGGATTTATTGCCTATCAAGCATCGAAAAATGCAAGAGGTATGAAGTTAATTTTAAACGAACATATTTTTTTTGAATTTGTACCATTCGATGATATCAATTTCGATGCTGATGGTGAATTAATAGATAATCCTAAAACATTAATGATTCATGAAGTTGAGGAAGGAAAAGATTATGCTTTATTAATTAGTACTTCTGCTGGCACTTGG